>CAYWUO010000019.1:0-19065 GCA_964461285.1 uncultured Pirellulales bacterium | reverse complement strand
GGTCATATAGCTTACCCCTCGGCTCAGGGTGCATTTATGAGTCCGCGGGCCTCGGAACTGAAAACGCTCAACCAAACCTCGAGAGGGGAGCATCTGACCAGGTGTGCTAACGACCTCACTGAGGCACACATCCCCGGCAAACACACTTACAACGTGAGTGCAGCCTGTAACCCAGATAAGTGCCTCGTACTTCTCGGTCTTCAACTGCCGACTGGCATAAATTTGAAAAAGCTCCGGATGCAGCGGTCGTTGGAAAAGACTGAAAGTTAATTGGTCAACAACTATGTTGGTTTGCGGTGATTCCATAATGAATACCCAAAATAGAAACTCTCGATATCGTCCTTATTATACAAAAATCACCACATCCATTCAAGGGCAATATCAGTACTGATAAGGCCGATGCTTACGCTTATAGGACGGTTATTTTGCAAGCCCCGAGACATAAAAGAGTAACAGCGATAAAGTTTTTTAAAAAAAATTTCAAAAACGAAGCCAAAGACCTGGTTTTCAGTACTGAAAAAAGACTCCATTGATGATGGTGGCGAGGATATCGTAGAAGGAATGAGTGCCTGCTGTGATTCCGAAACCACGAATTGCAAAAAGAATTGCAAAATAAACACCCGCAGCCGTGCGAAAGCTGAACTCCGTCCAGTTAAATGGAGCACTTGATGATAGTTGACCGTTTACAAAGACTATATGATGATGCGCGCTGAACAACGCTGCTGAGACAAGAACAGATAATATAATTGAGTTTTTATGACTCAGCCGTAGAACATCTTGAAACAGCAGCATCAAAACACCAATCAAAATCAGTCGAAAAATAAGCTCTTCGTAAATCCCGGCTCCGATACCCGTAACAATATCAGCCAATAGGGATTTGCTTTTCATCCCGTTCGTAGATTCCAGCAGCAAGCTGCTGTTCGTGTTCGAGGAGCAGCTTAATATAGGTTCATTATATGTTTGTGTTATATTTTTATCGAGCAGGGCAATATCACTTTGTGCCTGTGCTGGGCTGCTCAAGAACAGGCTTAATACGATTAAAGGTATTGCAAGCAGAATGCACTCGATTGCCATCGGCCAAATGTCATCCAGTGCAAAATGCCAGCGCTTTCGTGACACCAATTGCAGACATATTAAAATCGCCACAACCGCCAAAGGAGGTACTATCCACGCCAGCTTGCTTCCTGAACCCAGTAAATTCTGTAACCATACAAACGCCACAACGCGAACCTGGGTCTGGTTGAGTACATCGGTGTTGATAAAAATTGTTCCAAGTTCATAGAAAACGACGAATGGCAGCAGGAAGACTATAGCGTAAATCGGCCTGCTTGTCCGTTCCAGATAGGAATCCCTGGTAAAGTTAAACAGTTGATTTGTGCTGAACTTTAATTTATCCTTCATCCTTTTGGTAGTTCTTTGATTTCTCACTTTTTTAATTTTCGTTCCTGATAAAGAAAATTAGTTGACCATGTTGCTTAAATTTGCCAGAGTTTACTTTAAGTTAGAAGAAATTACAATAGTCAATAATTGCTTACTATTGGAATCACAATACTATAATGATAAGCGAGCAGCTGAATGAGATTTATCAATTGCTTTTTGAGCATTTTGGCCCTCAGCACTGGTGGCCGGGCGAAACCCGGTTTGAGATAATCACAGGTGCCATATTGACTCAGAATACCAACTGGGCCAATGTCGAAAAAGCGATTAAAAATCTAAAATCCGCCGACCTTTTAGTCCCGGAGAAGCTTTATCGTATTGACCTCTCACGGCTTGCCGAGCTTATCAGGCCGGCCGGCTATTACAATATAAAAGCAAAACGCCTTAAAAACTTTACGAACTGGCTTTTTGAAAATTATGGCGGTGAGCTGGCGAATCTTGAGAATGTTGATACTGGCCGGCTCAGGGCTGAGCTTTTGTCTATAAAGGGCGTTGGCCGAGAAACCGCAGATTCGATTTTGCTTTATGCTCTCGACAGACCTGTTTTTGTTGTAGATGCTTATACCGCTCGAATTGCCTTTCGCCATGGGCTAATCGAGCCGCAGGCCGATTACGAGCAATTACGTGAATTATTTCAATCGAATCTTCATCAGGATTCCAAATTGTTCAATGAATACCACGCGTTGTTGGTTAGACTTGGCAAAGAATTCTGCAGGCCCAAGGCCAAATGCCCTGACTGCCCGCTCGAAAAATTAGCCCATACCATCGATATCGAATATTTCTAAACCTAATAAAGTTTTAGGCCAAAACATTAGTTGTCGCATCTTTGTATCTACCGCCCTTTATAGCAAGTTTCTCTTGTAAGAAAATTTCTGTTCGCTATACTACGAATGTCGTATGTGTAACAATGCTGCTTGTCAAATTGATTTCTTAAAATAGTTGAAAGGGAGAAATGATGGAATTAATTACTCTTGCCAATGTCCACCAGTGCCCGGATATGGCTCCGGTATTCGTACCTTTGCTCGTTATATTCATTATATTTATGGCGTCGATAGTAACCGTTATAAAGGTCTTGCTTGCCTGCAAGATTTTTTCCAAGGCCGGTTACTGTTGGGCGCTTGGTTTGTTAATTCTTGTGCCGATAGGGGATATAATTATGGCCTTTTACCTTGCTTTTGCCGATTGGCCCGTTCTGAAGGAGCTGCGCCAGTTA
The DNA here is from genome assembly GCA_964461285.1 of uncultured Pirellulales bacterium. GTDB lineage: Bacteria > Planctomycetota > Phycisphaerae > Sedimentisphaerales > Anaerobacaceae > CAZBWE01. The sequence continues at coordinate 16,415 of CAYWUO010000019.1, read as the reverse complement.
AAACAGCAAAAGGAAAAATCGTAAGCCTTAACTTGCTTTAATAATTTGTATTACGCTGCTGAATCGCCCGGAATAGGTGCAACCATCCTTAATGAGCAATAAATTTTGGTAAAAAGTGTGAGTAGTTTTCTTTTCGCGCGCATATTAATTGATAGAAAAGTGTATCTAAAAGGAAATTTCGAAAGTGCCTGATGAGTTAGAAAAACGAAATTGGGCGGGATTCGCCAAAGGCGACCCTGATATATGGAGAGAATTTATCAACCGGCAGATTCCATTATTGTTTGGCATATTTATGAAACGCTGGCCGAATCCATCACTTGCAGAAGAATTGGTACAAAGGTCGATTTTCGATGCTGTGCGGGGACTTGATAGCTACAATCCATTGAAAGGAAGCCCTGAAGAATGGCTCCTCGGAATTGCACGTAACAACATCCGACTTGAGATTAGAAAACGAGCAGCTCGTCCGACCGCTAATGGTGATATCAGCCGCTACCTGCAGACTATCGATACCGAGCCTTTACCCGATGAAATTCTGGAACGCCGGGAAACAGCCGAAATGGTGCGTTTGGCGATGAGCAGATTAAAAAGCAAAGAACAGGCTGTTTTAAGAGCTAGATATACCGAGGGTCTTATGGTGGATGAAATTGCCGGGCAGATGCAAACTACGGAAAAGGCTGTTTACAATCTGCTGTATCGTGCGAAAATTTCTCTTCGCCGCGAGCTAAAATTGATGAAATCTTCGTGAATGGTAGGTCGCAAATTATGAATTTAAAGAATGACAATTTGCCCTTCGATGACTCTGCCGCGCAATTGGAGAAAAATATTTCACGGTTGGTAAAACTGGCGGATGATTCGAATAAACCGGGCAGAGCTTTTACCCGGTCACTAATAAATAGTGCTCTTGACGAGCTTAAGCGGCCGGAGATTAAAGAAAAAGGCATTACATCAGAAGTTTCCTGCTGGAGGCGAGCAATGGGCTGGGCGGCTATGTTCGCCGCTGCTTGTGGCGCAGGTCTTGCCTTCGTACTATCGGTATTACTGGAAATAAATGCGTTCTTTACAGTAATAGTTTTCTTTTTAATGTTTGCTAATTGGATGACTTATTTTGGAGGACTTATATTATGAATTCTGAACGACCGGACAGAGTTAGTATAATCGACCCGATAAGCCCCGCTATAGAAAGAGCGAAAATAATGCTTTTCAAACCGTTCGATTTGAAGAGGTGGTTTGTTATTGGCTTTTGCGCCTGGCTGGCATATCTTGGAAGTGGCGGCGGAGGTGGCGGCGGAGGTTCAAATATCAATATTCCAGGCAAATCGCATGATAACGGCGCTCAAATCGGTGAGGCCATTGGCGAGGCAAAAGAATTCATCGTAGAAAATATTCACTGGATCATTCCTGTCGTAGTTGTTGCAGTGGCGGTCGGAATAGCTTTGTGGCTTGTTATTACCTGGCTCAACAGCAAGGGGCGATTTATGTTCCTTCACTGTGTTGCGCAAAACAAAGCGGAAGTTAAAAATCCCTGGCACAAGTTCAAGAAGCACGCATATAGTCTGTTTTTGTTTAGAATTGTACTGGCTGTCATAAGTTTTGTGATAGTATTTCTGCCCATCCTGGGCATAGTCTTTCTTGTTATTATGCTTGTGTCCGGTGCTGGTTTGGCTTTTCTTTCTATTCCTGGAATTGTGATACTTGGTTTGCTGACCTTTGTTGTTTCGACAGTGCTCTTTTTAGTAAAGAAGTTCACGCTGGATTTCGTCGTTCCGGTTATGTTTTTAGGAACGGAAAACTGTGTAGCCGCCTGGCGGCAGTTTATGACCATTCTTTCGGCTAACAAGCTTCGCTTCGCTTTATACCTGCTTTTTCAAATTGTAATAGCGATGGCGATTGGTACTATTTTTGCCATTGGTTTCTGTGTAGGATGTTGTATGTGCTGTGCAAGCATTTTATTGTTGGTTCCGTACATTGGCACAGTTATCTTATTGCCTCTGCTGGTTTTCGATAGGTCTTATTCTCTATATTACTTACAGCAGTTTGGCCCTGATTTTGACGTCTTTGGGCCGGCGTAGTTACAATAGCGTAGAATATCTTTTATCCGATTTCTTCGTCTATCCAGCCGAGCAGCTCTTTCAGGTCGTTAAGAGTGATATCGCCCATATGGGCTATCCTGAAGGTCTCTTCCTTGAGTTTGCCGTAGCCGTTTCCGAAAATTGTATTGTGTTTTTGCTGTATTGAGTTAATTGTCTCTACAACGTTAATCCCGCGTGTATTTTTAACCGTTGTCAGGGTATTTGAGGCATATTTTTCTTCACAGAACAGAGCGAATCTTTCCTTCGCCCAGCTTCTCACGAATTCGCCCATCTTTTTATGTCTTTCCCAGACGTTTTCCATGCCTTCTTTGAGCAGCTTTTTACACTGGTAGTTCAAAGCCATAATATGCGGGATAACCGGAGTAGTGGGCGTCTGGTTTTTCTCCGCCGATTTTGCAAAGTTCTGAAAATCGAAGTAATAACCTCGCCCGGGCACATCTTTGCTTTTTTCCAAAGCCCTATTACTGACCGCCGCCACTGCCAGCCCGGGTGGAATCGCAAAGGCCTTTTGTACCGAAGCGAACGCAACATCCCAGCCAAGCTTATCGAAATGCAATGGAAGTCCCACCATCCCGCTTACTGCATCCACAAAGACCAGAACATCGGGATATTTTTCCTTACATCTCTCGCTTACTTCATAGAGTGGATTTGTCAGGCCGGTACTTGTCTCGTTATATACGAGCGTAACTGCGGCATATTTACCTGTTGCGAGTTTTTCATCTATCATTTCCGCCAAAACGGGCTTTCCCCAATCGACCTTTAATTCATCGACGTTTCTGCCGCAGCTCCTGGCTACAGATGCCCATTTATCGCTAAATGCCCCGCAGCATGTGCAAAGGACCGTCTCGTCGAGGCCCACACAGTTACGTATTGATGCCTCCCAGATTCCCGAAGCGCTGGATGTGGACAAAAAGACATTTTGCTCGGTGAAGAGGATTTTTTTCAACATATCAACTGTCTCACCCTGAAGCTGAGCGTACTCTTTACCTCTGTGTCCCAGTGTAGGCCGTGCAAGCTGGGCTAAAACATCCTCGTTGACCTTTACCGGCCCGGGGATGAACAATCTCGGCGGATTCTTCCAGTCTACCATACATAAATCTCCTGTAAAAAGTTACAATTTGTTAATGACCAGGCCGCTGTGCATTTTCGGATAAAAGAAAGTCGATTTTTGAGGCATTCTCTCACCGGCATCTGTGACTTCTTTTAGCTGCTGCATTTTTAACGGATTCATCAGGAAAGCTGCCTGTTTCAGACCATTGTCAACATTGGAAATTAATTCGTCAATCACATCACCGGTATCTTTTACATACTCGATGTTACTGCCGCTGGCCAGACATTCAGGGTCGATTCCCAAAAGTTTTTCCAGAATTAACTTATGGAGGACAGTGACATCAAGTTCCCTCCAGGCCTTGCTCTTATCAGGATTAGCAGAATCCATTGCTTGTTTGTTTTTAAAAACCGCGACGTAGAAAGTATTATTACCACCGTAGATTCCGAATGCATTTTTAAGCTTGTCATCATGCTCTGCCTTCATTTGTGCAAGCATTTTTTGCTTTGCTTCGCCCTTGGTGTGCTCTGAATCGAAAGGGTATTCTGTAATCTCGAAATCTTGTTTGATGCCGTCAATTAGTTTATTAATGCTGAAGTTTTTGATATTAGCGACAAGTCGGTGTGTAGCTAAAATAATCAGCCCGCCGTGGAGAGTATTTACAAAAGCGGTCATCTGATAACCGGCGGTCGGATTAGAGCTTTCCTTGAGGTAATTTAAGGCAGTTTCATAACGATGATGGCCGTCTGCTATGATGCAGCTTTTATCGTTCATCATTTTTATGATTTGCTCTATATCTTCTTTAGCTGTTACCGCAAAGAGTCTGTGTCTTACATTTTGTTCGTCGAGAAAGTCGATAAGCGGTTTTTGTCCGATTGTATTTTCAGTGATTTTATCTGCGATTTGCTTCTGGTCCTCATAGAGCATGAAGACCAGGCCCAGGTCGGCTTTGGCGGCTCTTTTCAGTTTGAGCCGGTCAATTTTCGGCTCATCGAGTGTATATTCGTGGGGTTTGACCATTTGGCCCAGCTTTTCGAGTTTGGCCAGGGCTATGAAGCTGCTGCGCTGAAATCCTACACCGGCAATTTGGAAATCCTGCAGATAAGCGTAAATAGACTCTTTTGGGTCCTGTTTTAAGATACCTTTTTCTATCCAGTTATTAAGATATTCAGCAGCTCTCGTATATTGGTTGTTATTGTTATCAGAAACGGCGGTCCTGCCCTTGATTATCCGCACGATATTATACTCACTCTTTTCATAGAGTCTCTGTTGTTCTTTGGCGCTGATTACATCATAAGGCGGGCTGATACAGCTGCCCGTGTTGCCGACAACGTTGCTGTTGAACCTAAATGCTTTGAATGGCCTGATTTCCATACAATCCTCAATATTTTGTGACTAATTAGATTCACCTATAAGATTGCCAAAATCACAAAAACATAACTTCTACTAAAAGTACAGCAAATTGTCAAATGCGTTTAGAGCATCTTAAAAATAGAAGGAAATATGGAGTTAATTGTGTGACAGAAGAATCATTACACATTTTGGCTCTTGGCTTTTTTCTTTTCTGCGAGATAGTCGTTTATTGCAGCGGCTGCGATTCGCCCCTGGCCCATCGCTAAAATTACCGTTGCGGCCCCTAAAACAATATCTCCGCCGGCATAAACACCTTCTATTGATGTTTTACAGTTCTCATCGACAACAATATTGCCCCACTTGTTAAACTCCAGACCGGAAGTTGTCTGGCGAATCAATGGATTTGCAATATTTCCGATGGCTATGATTACCGTATCAACGTCGATTGTAAATTCCGACCCTTCGATAGCTATCGGCCTTCGCCTGCCTGATTCATCCGGCCCGCCAAGGCGGTACTTTAAACATTCGATTGCTGTTACATGGCTGTTTTCATCACCGATTATACGTTTCGGACTTTGCAGTATGTGAAATTCGATGCCTTCTTCTTTTGCGTGCTGGATCTCCTCAATCCTGGCGGGCATTTCTTTTTCCGTTCTTCGATAGACCAGATAGACCTTCTCAGCCCCGAGCCGGGCCGCCATTCGGCTGCAGTCCATCGCGACGTTGCCTCCACCGATAACGGCCACCTTCTTCGAGCGCGCGATTGGCGTATCGGCACCTTTGCCGAAGTTGTAGGCCTTCATAAGATTTGCACGGGTGAGATACTCGTTGGCGCTATATACGCCGACAAGCGATTCGCCTTCGATACTCATAAAGCTTGGAAGCCCCGCCCCGACCCCGATATAAACGGCATCGAAGCCGTCCTCTTTCATCAGTTGTTCGATGGTTCTTGTTCTGCCGACAACGAAGTTACAGACTATTTTGATTCCCATCTTTGTTAGAGTGTCGATTTCCTCTTGCACGATGGCCTTGGGAAGCCGGAATTCCGGGATTCCGTAGACCATAACACCGCCCGGCTTGTGAAAGGCCTCGAATATAGTAACATCGTGACCTGCTCTTCTTGTATCCGCTGCGGCGACGATACCGCCGGGACCGGAGCCGATTACCGCTACCTTCCTCCCCGTCTCGGCTGCAACCGCGGGGATGCTCGCATTCTTTTCATTGAAGTCTGCAACAAATCTTTCGAGCCGTCCTATTGAGACAGCTTTGGCTGGGTCCTTGAATTTCAAACCAACCGTGCACGTCTGCTGGCACTGCACCTCCTGCGGACACACCCTCCCGCATACTGCCGGCAATAATGAATTTTCTTTAATTACTGCCAGTGCCTTTTTGTAATCGCCTTCAGCAATTGCCGCTATAAAGTCCTGTATTCTTATCTGTACCGGACAGCCCTTAATACAAGGCGCATTTTTACACTGCAGACATCGCATAGCTTCCAGCCGTGCCTGAGTCTCAGTATATCCAAGTGCTACTTCATTGACGTTGCTTCTTCTGCCGATGTGGTCTTGTACCGGCATCTCCTGGGGTGGTATTTTGAACCTGTCAGCCGGCTTAAGCTTACCGGTTCTTTGCTTTTCAAGGAGCTCCTGCAATAGTTTTTGACTTTCTTCTTCGGTCATATTGAGCTTATAACTAATCTACGTATCCAGGCCTATCTTGCATCGGTGCTTCTGATAGTCTTCGTGTGCCTTTTGTTCCTGGTCTTTATAGGCGTTAAGTCTTTTTATCATCAAATCGAAGTTGACTTTATGCCCGTCGAATTCCGGCCCGTCAACACAGACGAATTTCGGCTTACCGTCAAATTCGATTCGACAGCCGCCGCACATACCGGTTCCGTCAACCATAATCGTGTTGAGCGATACCTGCGTCGGTATATTAAATTGTCTTGTCACTTCACAGCAGAATTTCATCATTATAGCCGGGCCAATCACAAATACCTGGTCGGGCTTTGGGCTACGCTCACAGACCTCCTTGAGCGGCTCAGTTACAAGGGCTTTCCGCCCGTATGAGCCGTCATCGGTTGTTACTATAAGCTCGTCGGAAATCTGAGCGAATTGCTCTTCGAGGATAAGCAGCTCCCTGGTTCGTGCTCCAACAATGCTGATTATTTGGTTACCTGCTTCTTTCAGGGCTTGTGCAATAGGTAGTAATGGTGCATTGCCGATACCCCCGCCCACACATACGACAGTGCCAAAATTTTCGACATGGGTCGGCTTACCAAGGGGGCCGACAACATTGGCGATTTCTTCGCCTACTTTTAAATCCGATAATTCTGCCGTGGTCTTGCCGACACGCTGCCATGTCAGACGAATTGTTCCTTTTTCAGGGTCAACATCGGCTATAGTCAGGGGAATCCGCTCGCCGTAATCATTACTTATACTGATAATGACAAATTGCCCCGGCTCCCTTGCCTGTGCAATAAGAGGTGCTTCGATTTCAGCCGTGAAAACGTTTTCCGAGAGCTGTTTTTTGGTTACGATTTTGTTCGACACTATTGTTTGCTTTCTTCTTATTATTTATAGAAACAGGTATTTTGGCATTTATGGGCCTCTGTGTCAAGAACCAATAAGGCCTGCTTTACAAATTAACATTTTTCGTTTGTTTTCCTAAAGGCACTTTCGAATATGATTTGTCTGACGTGCTTATTCGATATTGGCGATATTACTTTCGGGTTTGCCAACCAGGTATATCCGATTTTTCCCGCTGCGTTTTGCCTCTAATAGCGCCTTATCTGCCTGCTGGAACAGCTCCCGCATTGTTGAGCTATCACGGGGATAGGTTGCCAGGCCGCCGCTTATTGTCAGGGTCCCTTTGCCTTCCGGGCCTAACAAGTGCAGCTCGGCCTTTTCAAATTCTCTCCTGAACCGTCTTGCTATGAATACTGGTTCTTTAGGATGGTCAGCCATTGCCGAGCGTCTCTCGGCTTCCGAACCGGATGATTTCTCTTTTACTCCTTCCCAGAATACAACCGCAAACTCATCACCGCCAATCCTTCCGACAACATCATGGCCGCGGCAGCACCGCTGCATCAGAACAGCAGCTTGTTTTAATATTTCGTCGCCTGCCAAATGGCCGTAGACATCATTATAATGCTTGAAATTGTCGATATCGAAAATAAGTAGTGTCACCTGCCTGTTTGTTTGGCTGGCTCGTTCTATAATCTGCCTCGAAAATTCCCATATATATCTTCTGTTCTTCAGCCCCGTCAAATCATCCTCAGTAGCTAATTTTTCGAGCACTCTTATCTTCTTTTCTATTGTCGTATCTGATGTAACGGGTGAAACAGCGAATGTCTTCTGACGACCTTCGAAAAATATAATAGACTCGTAAATTCCGTCTGCTTCGATTGGACAAATCAAATAATCGTCTGCCAAAGTTGTACCGTTGAAAGTCGTGTCGGTAAGCTGTATTGCTATCGGCTCTTCGTACATCTGTGCCAGCAGGATAATCTTCGCATCGCAGTTTTCTCTTAAGCTCTTCAAATCAGAATCCAATTTAGTGATTCCCTGCATCACTATCGCGATTGCTGCAAAACTACCATCCGAAACGGCATTGGCCGCATCAGTTATATTCTCACAGACTTCACAGTTATTGCCAATGGAGCCGGAGCGCAAAAAGGCCTTGCTGGTGTCGCCTACCAGAAGAATTTTTTTACTACCTCCGTGAAAGGAATTTGCTCTATCTGCGGTCATTATCTCTTTTCCACCCTGACAAATTTATTGTACTGATGATAAATTTGTCCTCTACACTATAAACGTTTTCTCCTGCAAATTTCGATTGGAGCTGTTCATATTCACCCGTCCAGCCTTAAAAAATGCCGACACTCTTATTATATCAGCAGTTACAAGAAATGACAAACTAATTCCAATGGGACCAAAGCGTTCTTTGAATTTTTAAAATCCGGTTTATTTCCCCCACAGCCAGCTTTCGGCAAAGACAGCTAAATCATGTTCCATTATCCGGCTTTGGCAGGTTCTCTAAATTCTTTTTGACCTGTTCGGCATAGAAGCTCTCCGGATACTGTTCCGTAAAGCTGGTTAAAAGCGTTCTGGCTTCGGTTAGATATTTTTTCTTCAGTTCCAGATTCGGCTCATTCTGATATAGACCTATCTTCAGCCGGGCCAGTTCGTATAATGCCTGTATTCCACCGTCGGTATCCTGGAATTTCTCGTGCAGTTCAGCCAGTTTTTCAGACCGCAGTTGCTCGTCAGCAACCAGTTTTGTCTGGGCCAATAAAATGTTGTCACTGAGTGGATTGTTTTTTTCTGTTTGTTTCAGCAGTCTGTCCAGGATGTCGGCATAGTCGACCGATTGTGGATTTAACATAACAAATTTCGCCAAAAGCTTATCGGTCTCCGGCGTGTCAGTTCGATTCTCCGGCCCTATGAGATTACGCAGCTGATTCATTCGTATTTGCAAATCGGATAACTTAAATGCCGTCATTGCCGACTCAGCCGGAGGTTTGAATGGGCTGAAGAATGTGTCGAGCTGTGGTTGTTCCTTTTCGGGTAGTTTCAGCCGCTCGGCTACCATTTTCTGTGCATCAGCAAGAAGCTTGTCTGCCAGATCGAACTCAGCCCTGCCTGCCCAGTCTTTTGCGATACGCCATCGTGCCTCAATCGACTCGCTGCTTTCGGGAAAGTTCTCATAAAGCCGGTACCAGACAAGCAAAGATTCCTGATGTGGATAATCATTGTAAAAATGCAGAACCTCTTTTTGACCGAGAAATTTAATATCCGGGCGGTATTCGCTCAATAGTGCTTTATAGTACAGGGCTATGGGCATACGTGGACTTTGCGCTCGCTTGCTTATAAATAAATCGTACTGCCGTAATAACCGTTGTCTCTTCGATTGATATTGTAGCTCTTGTGGCACTATAAACCAGCTTGGCCAGCGGTCCTTGTTCAACTGATGCTGAATCTCCTTTTTCAGTTCTTCACGCAGAGCTATTTCGTCTGCCGGGTAAAAGAATCCTGCCAGATATTTTTTGATCGCTGGGTCTCTTATCGTTCTGTCCAATGCTTCTGTTATACTTTGGTCGTGAAACTCACTTGCCTGTTCCGGGGAATTATTGGCTATATAGAGCTGGTAGTCTAATTCGTCGAAGCCTATTCTTGTTTCAAAAGTCACAATAGCCAGAAAAAGGAATACTGTCGTAACTATCCAGACCAGTCCGGGCCGATAGCGTGTATGATGTCCCACACCGAGAACGATTCCGGCTATACCCAGGCCGATAAGCCACGCACAGACCCACGGCGCAAAGGAAAAACCCCATTTAATCGGTTCTACTCCTTTTGCTCCGCCGAGAAATCCCCAGTATATAAGTTGTGGTGCCGTACATAATGCTATTGCAATAAAACGCGAGCGGAAGCGAAGCGGACGACACGCCGCCGCAAAACAGCTTATTAAAACGCAAATCGCAAAGCTTGGTAGATTGGCCAGAAAAATCACCGCAAGAATAAAAAGAAGACTATAGCGAAAACTCATAAGCTGGGATATCAACACCGGGACAACCGCGAGGATTCCCATAAGCAGGCCTATTACCAAAATTTGCCAGGGATATTCAAATATACTTACTCCGGTTGTGATGGATTGTGCCAAACGCCAAAGTGACAGCGTCATCGCATCTTCAATATCAAACGTCCAGAACGCCCCGTTGACTATTTTTGACCAAAAAAGACAACTTAAGGCAAATGCGCCGACTGCAAGAAGCCAGCACCTCTGAATGTTTTTATGGCTGTAGTGCAGCGTAGGACCAACTGCCATAAAAGACTTTGACGCCACTATTGGCGTTTTTTCAGTCTCTTTGTTTTCCATAAACTCACCTCGTCGTGCTTCGCGCTACTGAGCTCTGCAGCCACGGGCGACGAGCAATACCACACGAATTTATGTCCCTTCACCGCTGCTGGCAAGATAAGCAATCTGTTCGGCTGTGAGTTGGTCTATCTTTATCGACATTGATTTGAGCTTGAGCTTGCTGACTTTTTGCTCTATCTCAATCGGAACGTCGTGGACTGCAACGGCAAGTTTGCCTTTGTTTTTTATCACGTATTCTGCCTCCAGCGCCTGCGTTGCAAAGCTCATATCCATCACACACGCAGGATGACCCTCCGCTGCCGCAAGGTTAATTAATCGGCCTTCAGCCAAAAGACAAATCCGTTTGTTATTTTTCAGAATATATTCGTCAACATTGTTGCGAACATTGCGGTTTACTTTCTTGCTCATTTTTTTCAGTGCCGGTATATCTATCTCAACGTTGAAATGGCCACTGTTTGCCACGACGGCTCTGTCTTTCATCACACGGAAATGCTCAGCCCGTATGACGTTTTTATTACCCGTAAGTGTCACAAACAACTCACCCACCTTTGCCGCCTGTGCCATCGGCATAACTTCAAAACCATCCATTGCCGCTTCCAGGGCCTTGATTGCGTCAACTTCCGTAATAACTACGATTGACCCCATCCCTCTTGCCCGCATAGCAAAGCCGCGACCGCACCAGCCGTATCCGGCTGCGACAACTTTTTTGCCTGCCATTAGAAAATCGGTCGCCCGAATAATGCCGTCTACTGTCGACTGGCCTGTACCATATCGGTTGTCGAATAGATGTTTGGTGTCAGCGTCGTTCACGGCAATAACAGGAAATTTCAATAAGCCGGCATTTGCCATCGCCCGAAGCCGAATAACGCCCGTTGTCGTTTCTTCCATACTTGCGATAATCCGGTGGCCCTCTTTTTTCCTGCTTGTATGCAGTTCGTTTACCAAATCAGCTCCATCGTCAAATGTAATAACCGGCTTATGGTCGATTGCCGCATTGATATGCTTGTAATAAGTGCTGCGATTTTCGCCACGGATGGCAAAGACCGGTATCTTAAAATCTTTTACTAACGAAGCTGACACATCGTCCTGAGTGCTCAGCGGATTGGATGCGCAAAGAACCACGTTCGCACCGCTGGCTTTTAGTGTCCTTGCTAAATTAGCCGTCTCAGCGGTTATATGAAGACATGCCGAAACGTTTTTACCTGCTAATGGTTTGCTTTTTGCAAACCTCGTTCGTATCGCCGCCAGAACCGGCATATCATTATCTGCCCATAAAATCCGCTTCTTGCCTTCGGACGACAGCGACAAATCAGCTACATCGTATTTCATTTGTTAGCCCTTTCAATAATGATTAGAATCCGCAATTGTAGAGCAAAGAAATGGATTTTGCAATGGTTAATTTGACGAAAATAAAGCCAATAAACCAAGTGTTTTTAGCGGGATTTGATTTGAAAAGTTCTGTGGCAAAATTTCAGCCACCCTCAATGTTTATTTGCTGCCAAGCATCGAAATATTAGACTAACGACGACCGCCGGTTATTGTCGTCGGTCCTCTTCTCATACGTTCCTCGTACCTCCCTCGGCCATATCCTGGTTCTTGTCGTATACTTTCATCCATGCTTGCCCATTCTCGCAAAGGTTGCTTCTTTTGTTTTATGGATTTTTGAATGTTACCAAATGCGGCCTGCAATTCTCTGCTCCAGTTCATTGCTTTAATAGGCATTCGCTCTATGCGTATTCCATCAGAGCTGTAAAGCATATCATAGTAATCCCTGGCGGCAAGTTTCTTGCCGCCGGACCAGTTAGTCACGGGTGTAACATCAACAAGGACTGCTCCGGTACCGTAGTCAATTGTCTCGGGTATTGTAATGCCGGACTGTTCGTCTTCAGTATTCAATTCAACACGCTTGACCTTACCTATAACTTCTCCCTGCCTGACAGGAAACTTCTCACTGTACCAGTAACCTAACGCATATTTACAGACCTCAATCGTAACGGTTTTTGCCGCCGCTTGTATATTATTTGCAAAGAAATAGGTTTTCCCGGGGACCTCTACAACAGGCGTTACATCGGAAAAATTACTCCATAAAACAACGTTGTTTTTGCGATATTTATTTTGTTCACTGAACTGATTTGTTCCTGCTATCGGATTAAAAACTCCCAACCGAATTCTGTATTGGTATTTCTTATTTGGTTCGGCTGTATCGTCGTGCGCCCAGAATACTAACGGCTCACGCATCTTGGCGAACTCTGTGCTTGGAGTAATCATAAGAGCATACAATTCGTTATTAATGTCGCTTTCCATTGGTCCCCTTAACGTATCCGCGACTCCCATTGCTGTAACTTCTTCGCGTTGACGTTCATCAGTTATTCTCCCTCTCGTCGTTCGGCCTCTTCTTGTGCTCGTTGTGCTTGAAGGATATCGCTCTGTATCGCTACGGGGCCTTCTTGAAGTTACTCTGCTTCCGGTTCTGCCGCCGCCGGGGAGACCTTCCGTGCCGTATTCACCAGACCCTCCGCCAAGTCCTCCTGTACGTGTTCTTGTATCCGGCCTTGATGTACGCCTATCTTCGCGTCTTTCCTGAAGCTCTTGCTCGCGTTCTTCTCTTGCTTTCTCAAGGGCATCACGCCTCGCCTCCAGGTCGTCCTGTCTTTGCTGCTCCAGGTATTTCTTGTGTATCGTGGGAGGATACCACTGTTCTTCTGCAGAGGCTATACTGTAGGCTACTGGCTGCAATAGATTTATTTGCACTTCCGGACGGTCAAATTGAAGCATTCTTACTGTTAGCCCGCCTGGAGGCAGGTCTTGAACGTTTTCTATCACTTGAAATATATTCTTGTGAGGGTCAATCCTGGTTCGGGGCACATTTACCCAGTCGCTCCAGGTGCCGTCGATATTCAGTTCTTGTCTTTGTAGCTGCACCGCCGCAAAAATCGGTCTCGCAAGGCAGGGGTCATACCATTCTTCGTTCTTAACTGCTTCGCCGGCGAAACAGTTGTTAAACCTCTCGTATAATCCCACAGCGTCAAACTTTCCTTCTACAGTTACAAAGTCTATATCATTCGGCTCGCTGCTATCTTTTTGATAAGGATTTTGCTCGTTAACATAGCCGGTAGGTACATAGGCAACCGCCCTGATGTACTCAGCTGCCACCTCATTGACTTCGCCGATTAATGGAAGTTCATATTCTCTTGCGAAACTTGCTTCCAGCGAGCTGATACTTGGTTGTGGCGGATATAAACGGGCATCAATATTGCTTATGGCTGAATCAAACATCGCTGCAAAACGCGGCAAACACGGTTCGTATGGCTCTGGTGGTTTCGCTGGTTTATTTAGCTTCTGCTTTAAAAGTTCTGCTTCTTTATTTATCTCAACATCAATCCTACCGGGCGAAAGTTTCTCCCCGTCATATTCTACTTTGTTCGGGCTGATATAAATAAAAAGAATCACCAGGCATACAAGCCCGACAACCGCCAAAACCATCTTTTCAATGTGTAATTCGAAAAATTCGCGTATCTTACTCAACATAGCTCATATCCTGATGTTCGTATAAAGTATTTCTTTTCACTTTTTTTCCTCAACCGACTTTTGTGCTTCTTTGACGGATTCTGGTTTAATTTCTTCATACCCTGCTTTATTGAAGATATATTCACAAATTAAATCCAGTTCTACTACGGCCTCATCACCATAACGGTAGAGATGGTGACGTTGCGTTTCTCGATTGATTGACCTCATCTTGTTTTCCAGTATTGTTATCTGGTTGTGCTTGTAAATCTGTTCTTGCTCGTTGCCGGAAAAACCTGCAAATTTATGCTCTTTGGCGCTGCATAGCTGCTGCATAAACGGTAAAACTGCTTTTGTGCTGACTATAACTACAACCTCGAAGTGTATAACGTCGATTTCATCATTGCAGTATCTTGCTGTGCAGGATTCTATAGCCGAATCTCTGGGTGAAAGAATATAAACAGGCCTGTCTGTGTCCGCCTTTGTTGTCTTGCTATTACTGGACGACGCGCGACCAGCGTATATATTGTCCATCCCGTATATACCTCTACTAATCATTCTGAAAGTTACATTTATAAGCCTTTTGACCGGTGAGGTAATAGCACTTGTGGAACCGGCGTCGGCATTCATAGCACCTATCGTATCGATAACATCTTCAACGACCCAGTAAGCCAGCTGGGAATACCAGCAGTCTTCAACCGCCTCTTTTATTCCGGAATCATATTTATATTCTATCCAGAATTCATAACCGCTCAAATCAACCGGGTTTATATATGCAGAGGCAGACCTTGCTCTATCCCGGCAGATTTCATCCACTATCGTGTCTTCAACCGTATTACGTGTCCCATATGGTGTTTCTAATCCTCTGGTCCTTGCGTCCGGCCTCCTTGACGGATTCACCCCACCATATCTGCTATCCAGACCGGTAACTTGTGGTGATTTTTCCAAAGCTCTATTAAGCTCGGCTTCTGTGGGACAATCGCGGGCGTTTATACTGGTGACTAATGCCTCCAAAGCTGTGTTATACTTTTTGCCAAATTCCTTGAAGGTAAACTGGGACTTATCTTTGGGCTCAGGGAATATCTTGTAGCTTAATAGCTCTCTTTCCGCGTTTCGCTTCGCCAAAAATGCTATCTCATTGGCATCGCTTGCGTAATTCTGAAGACGTTCTTGCTCTTTTTTCCACTGCTCGCTGGAAACAACCTCTCTGCTCAGGGACTGAATTCTTCTGCCTCTTTTTGAAATACTTTCACTTTCTATTTGTTTTGTGAGCTTACTGCTCACTAACTGGGTAGGTATTAAAAGAAGTATACCAACCAGCCCGACAATAATGGGAACCAGAAGTGACGAGCTTTTTTTAATAACACTTAATTTTTGAATAAGATTTTTTAGAAAATCCATTGTAGCCCACCAATCTTGTCTGTCGCCCGCTCCCGGCGCCTCCCCAAACGTCTTCTTGTCGAAGACAAGGGGGGGGCCTGCAGGTCAGACAAGTTATTTCATTATTGGTTTTATCTTAATCCTCACTCATTTTTTCTGCCCAACCTGCCGAACCTTACCGGCCATACATATTATAAGATGTTGATTCAGTAGGTTCCACGGGACTTTCAGGGGCATCTTTCCAGATAAATTTGGCGTTTAATATAAACCAACGGTCATTGACTTTATAAATCTCTTTACCGGTACGCTCATCGAGCTTTGGTTTTCTGTCGGGGCCTAATACCACGACCTTGCTGATAACCTCCTTTGTCATGGGGTCAATTAAAATCTGCTCGTTGCTCTTTGTTCCTTGTATCTGTTTATATTTGGCATCTACAACACCTATTCCTATCGGCATCTCATTGTCGTAGCTGACTTCATGTATTGTCAGTTTGAAATGTTTAATATCGGTTTTCTTATACAGCTCGAACGGACTATTACCATCAACAACGAGTTCATCAAGGTGCAGCAGTCGAGTGATAAAACCCCATCTGCTGCGGTTATCTTCAATCCCGCGAGGCTCCATTAGTTCGCCTATGTTTTCATAGGGGCTATAGCCGATTATAGTTACTACGAAGCCGGATTTCTTTGCTTCGGAGCTTGTTCCTTGCTGACCTTTTGCGTAATACGTCCGGCTGCGTGTTGGTGATTCTGCACGGTTTCTGCCACCTGTCGCCCCGCGCGCCCTCGTATCTTCGTAAGCATATTCTTCCCTCGCACTACCAGTGCTGTAACGACTCCTTTTGCTTAAGTCTGCCTCGTCAAAATCGGCTGATTCTATATCGTTCGTAAAGTAAACCGACGTGCCTGTTATAAATATCTGTTTTCGCTTCTTGCGTTCGATATCCAGCACAGCTTGGATATCGCCCTTGGCGAAGGCCTCGTAAAGTTCTCTCTGTTCGGGGTTATTTTTCTCATTCGGCAATGCTGAAAGTATGGTTTCGTGCAATACTGGTATCACACTGCGATAATTGAAAAGCTCAAACTCCTTCTTTATCATTTTTTCATAAACAGTACTCTTTTCTTCCTGTACCATCGACAGGCATCATCAATCTTAGATGTAT
>CAYWUO010000018.1:0-19334 GCA_964461285.1 uncultured Pirellulales bacterium | reverse complement strand
GGGATAGAAAGAGTTACTATCATAGTAAATTTGATATTCGAGCAGGCCGGGGTTGTTAGTATTGTTATAAATAAAGGCGGTTACCTGGCCTTTGAAATCAGTGGCCTTTATTAATCGGCTGAACTCGTCATATTCTTTGTATTCTGTTTGGCCTTCGGGAAGCTGTCGGCTTATCTGGCTGCCAAGCTCATTGTAGGTGAATTTCGTCTCGCGGGCGAAGTCAGCATCTGTGCTATCGCCATAGTCTTTGACGTTATCGCGGATAGTTATAAGGTTGCCGTAGATATCGTATTCGTACTCGTAGCGGGGGTAGGTTGGGATATTATCGTTATTGGGGTCGTTGACGTCCGGCAGGATAACGGCGGTCAGCCAGCCTGTGATATCGTATTCGAACCAGCGAGTTCTGCCGGCCTGGTCGGTCTGCGAGACCTTGCGGCCAAGCTCATCGTAGTCCACCCAGGTATAAGTCTGGTCGTGATAGATTGTATGGGTCTGCCTGCCGAGGGTGTCATACTGGAACCAGGTATTATGGCCTCGTGCATCGTGGACCCAGGCCCTGCGATTGCCTTCGTAGCCGTATTCTGTACGGTTATTTAGCGGGTCGATGACGGCGGCCTGTTTGCCGGTTTTGTCGTACTCGTATTCTGTGATTTGCTGAGCGCCATTTTCATCGTAGGCGATGGTCTTATCTACCCGGCCGGCCCTGTCGTATATAGTCTCTGTCTTTGACAGAATCTGGCCATGAGACCAAGCCTCCTCCGGATTGTTAATGTTATCGGGGATTTTCCTGCCAACCTTGACGTCATCGACCTCGAGGTCCACGAGGTCGATATCGACATCCGCCAAGCGCCAGGTATCACTTACGCGTCCCAATTCGTCATAGATTGTCTCTGTTCCGTTGACGTTCGGGTCGCAGGGGTCGTGCGGGTCGGTGGTAACGATGGGCCTGCCTTCGACGTCATAGAGGGTCCGGCTGATGGTTGAAATAATGCCAATATCGTAAGCTTCGTAATTGTCGTAATTCTTTGTCTCTACGAGATTGCCGAATTCGTCATACTCATATTCGGTTATTACGCCGAGCTCATTTGTGACAATTTCCGGCTTGCCGATACTGTTGTATTGTGTCTGGCTTAGTATTACGCGATAGCCAGTGACATTGCCGGCTGTGTCATTGACATCTCGTATTGTTCGGATGACCCTACCCGCGGCATCGTATTCAGTTATGGTATAAACATTGCACGAATTGTTGGAGTCGTTGGCGTCGACCCAGTGGTACCAGGATTTGGTTTGATTACCGTTTTCATCGTACTGGTAATGAGTTGTCAGGCCGGCAGGGTCGGTAGTACTGTTCGGGCTGGATGGGAAGTTGACATCATTATAATCATAGCTGGTAACGACGTCTGCGAGCCGGCCGGTGTGCGGGTCGGTTACCTGCTGGGCAACTTTTTCGAGGCGATTCCTGCTGTCATACTCGTATGTGGTTATATTGCCGGCGGCATCTGTAGTCTTCTCAAGGAGGTTGCGGACGTAATATTTCTTGTTATATTCATTTGTTGTTCTTGATATTTCTATCAGCTCAGCCGGGCTGTCAGGATTGGGAATCAGCTGGACGGTTCTGGTCAGATTGCCGTTCTCGTCATATCTATATATTGTAACGTTACCTTCCGCGTCGGTGACTTTGGTAGTTCTACCGTCCTCATCATATTCGTAGTAGGTTGTATTTCCCAACTGGTCGGTTGTTGCAGATGGATTATCAGGATTTTTCGAGTCGTTGTATTGATAGGTGTTCGTATGACCCATAGCGTTGGTAATAGCGACTATTCTGCCGCGTTCGTCGTAATGGTAGATTGTAGGCCGGTTGAAGCGGTCGTATACGGTCTCGGCTTTGCCGGAGACATCGTGATTTATTTCGATAGCGTTTCCCCTGGCGTCGATTGTCTGGATTAACCGGCCTTGTTCGTCATAGACATATCGAATTGGCTTTAAGCCGCGCGGGTCGTTGATATCGGTTATGTAATGGCTATTAGGGTCGTTGTAAACATACTCTGTGACTTCATATTCCGGTGAGTGTTTGCTGATGAGCTTGTGAATCTCGATTAGATTACCGGTGCTATCATATTTGTATTCTATTGTATTTGGTTCACCATCACCTTGCTCGCTGGGTGTCCTGACAGCAACGATATGTTTATTAGCATCATATTCAACTTTGATAGCCTTGGTAAGAATGCCTTCGCGGTCGTAGTGCTCAATGCCTCTGTTGTTTTTCTGACCTACCTCAAGGCTAAATTCATCAACGTTAAGGGCGATAGTTTCGCCGCTTGGAGTAGTGATATGAGAAAGATAGAGCGAGCCTCCTGGTCTTGCATAATACGGCAATCCACTATTATAGGGACAAGTAAAGATATCGTATCCATAATCGTGTCTATCAAAATAATATTGTGTTCCATCCTCCATTTCCAAAATATATCCGGAAAAATCATAGCTGCTGGCATCCTCCCACCCCAGGCCACCGCCGAGATAACCCTGGTTTTCCCAGATATGACTGAGAGGATTGATGAGTTCCTTTGATTTAGTTCTGAGTGTTGCGGTAACACCAGGCGGAGAATCATATTCAGCTCTAAAATAATTAAATATACCAGAGTCACCCTTTTCCGGTACCAGCTTGAACTGGAATGTTGCTCTCCGGCCGTCTGGTAAGGTAAGTGTTACATTCCTTGCAAAATTGGAGCCCATACGAACATATGTATCAGTAGTGCCGTAGTAAAATGTATCCGCAGGGAGAAATTGCCTATCCTCATCAAGCTCTATGTCCATATCAGCAATTGAATAAGACCAACCGTGGCCAAATTCGCTGTCGTTATCTTTTGTGAAGCTGTCGTATGTACGAACGACTCTCAGAGGCATCCCGCCAACAGGGATAACAATATCTTCCTGGCTGAATTTAATGTTTCCAAGCTTTAACGGACAGTCGAGAATAAATCCAACATTGCTATAGGCCTCAGCGCCGTTATATCTAACGGTCAAGAGTAAATGATATGTACCATTTTCCACGCCGGTGAAGTCTAAAATACCCAGCGAGCCACCAGGCTCAACGCGTGTCCGGCTCCAGCCGTCATCATTTGGTTCACCAGGAGTTATAACTTTAACCTGAAAGTCTTCATAAGGAGTGTCTCCAAGAATGCATCCCGGTTTCCAGAACTCAATGTAATCGTGGTATTCTCCTATTTGGGGCTTGAGCAGTTCGATCTTGTATTCGACCGGGTCCTGAGAAGATGGATGATAAGCAGCGCCTTTGAGGTCAAATAAACCTTCGGTTATTGTCTGAAGGAAAGTCTTAGCGACGCTGGGATTCTTTATTAAATCCTCGATAATTTCTGCATCATTACTATCGGTATATGTGATATTGCTAATTTGGGCTACCGGTGGGTCAAGGGCGACTGAGAAAGAGGTCTCGGCCTCTTGTTCACCAACTTTCAAGTATGCAGTGTATATACCATCATCCCAATCGTCGACCTCGATGGTCTGCGAAACCATTAAAGATGTATCGCTGCCTTCCCACATATTTGGCTCGGTCCCTTTCTCGATATACAGCTCCCAGGTTTCTATAGCCTTTAATGAAGCGCTAATTTTCACATTCGGGTCAGCCGGGGTAACTGTACGAGGTTCGGCCCTGAAGTTAGAGATTGTACTATCGCTGAAAAAGGGCACCGAGTCTGTATCCATATTGTTAAACATATCCCAGGTGTAAACAATCAGGCTGCTCGGGCCATTTTCGAACAGGTAGGTACTAAGAGGGTAGAACCAGGGATTTGTGCTATTGACATCAAGGGGAGTACCGTTAGGGTCTTCTATCACAGCAATTAACTGTTGGCCATTTTCGTTTTCGAACCATAGCTCAATCCTCTTTATTGTTTCGTTGGGGTCTACAGGTGTGACAGTTATATCGATAGTTCCGTCGACAAAGGTGTCAGAAGCTATTTCGGTATCATCATATTTTGCTGAAAGACTGACGTCAGGCGGAGATATATCAGGGTTACTGATATCCACATTCAAAACCTGAGAGCTGCCTGTGTTGCCGGCTATGTCCATTACTTCCAGAAGAACGTTAACATCACAAGAATCATTGAAACCAAGCGTGCTAATCCTGCAAAGCAGACCATCAGTTACAGGATGACTGGAATTGTACACTACGGATTCAGAGCCCGGCTGGCTGACCGTTACCTGATAGTTTGTGAAATACTCGTCATCGGCTGTGCCTTCGATTACAAGCGACCCGAAAATATCAGGCCTGGGTGTGTTAACATCGGTGATAATAGCGTTGGGTTCGGTCAAATCTACATAGAACGTGCCTTCCACAGGTACGGCTTCGTTCTCACCTTCCCCGGCGGTTAGTACATATCTATAATAGCCGTCATCCTCGTATGGGTCGAATGTAAAGATAGCTACCATAGTTGGCTCATTGCCATTTATATGGGCTTTGGAGGTGCTTTGCCCGGATTTGTAAATATTAGCATGCCAATCGGCGTTGCGAGTTACATCAGCGTAGACAATAAACTCGTTGGCATCGATACCTACCCAGTCAGATTCAGGCTGGATTAGCTGTCCATTGGAACCAGCCCCTGCTGTAACATTCAAAATGCCGGCTTGTGATGTCAGCCTGGTAATAGGGCTGGTGACAGCCAGGACTGAGGCAACTGTAGTAACCGGGTCAAGCTGCTGGCGGCTCTGGAACCAGCGATTAATATCCGCGATTGCCGGCAGATAAGATAATCCCGCATTAGTGGTAGCATCTTCGGCAACTTTCAACCACGCTGCTGTTGAGGCAACGAGCTGCTTAAGGGCATTGTAACGAGCCGGGTACGCGTTCGGGTCGCAGGTTAAAAGCAATTGGGCAGGAGTAATTGAATCATCCTTTAGCTCACCGCTTGTAATCTGGTCTGAATCAACGTCATACAGTACAAAGTCACTGGCACTGGTCTCTATATCTCTTTTGATATAACCGACATAATTACAGTTGATACCATCGATTTGAACGGCGGTTTTCGGGATTGTAACTTCGCAGCCTCCGTTAGTTGCGTTTTTAATATCTGTTTTAATGTACTCCGGCAGGTTTGCCAGAGCCCCTCCGTAATCGGTGAGACTATTGGCATCTCCCAGAGTAGTAATAGTATATATCGGGACATTCGGGTCTTTTTTGCCGTTGGCTGTCTTGATAACTCGCGCTACGGAAGCCGCTTGTCTGCCCGGAAGCGCCTGCATTAGAACGTTGTGCTCCAAAGCACTGGATGTTAGGGCCGAAGTAAACAGAAACTGCTCTTCTGGTACAAATACATCCTGAGATTTCTCAATAGCAACGGGCACGTGAACGTCCCTTGCAGTAGTGATTCTGATTTTATCAGTTGCTAAATATGGTAAATTAGGGTCTCCGTATATATCAGTTATGTTTAAGTCCCAGGATGCGCGTACCACGCTGGGATGGCGAGTGATTGCCACTCCAAGAGAACCAGCGGTAATCTGATTGAACCTGTCTATCTGGTGAAAATAACTCAGGCCAATACCATGTAAAATATCTCCAACAGTCTCATCGGGCGTGAAAGGCTCGTTAGCATCGAATCTTCCAGCTACCTCATCCATGGCCTCGTAGTGCTGCTGGAGATGTCCGCCAGTGATTTGTTGAAGGTCAAGGACAAGTGAATGGACGCCTCCAGCTCTGATAGGATGAGTTATTACCTCAGTTGTACCATCCGGTGCGGTAAATAACATCTCCAGATATTGTATTAAACCCGCCCCGACTTGACTGGTTGCTTCGGCTTCAACCTGACTGTTCACTTTTAAATGTGGTTTCAGGGACACAAGAAAGGTCGGTATGAAATTAGGGTCATTAAAATTTGCAATGCTTGGGTCCGCTATAATTTTAGCATCGTTTGTGTCCGCCGGTTCATATAGCAGCGTAATCTTCTTACCTGCCAGTTCCGGCAGGCTCTTTGTCCATGTTAATGCTTCGGTATAATCCTCATTCAAAAGCCTGATGGAAAAACGATGTCTTAATTCATCGGCAAGTGTGCTGAAATTGACTCCTCTCGCCACGATTTTATATTGGTCGGTAACCGGTAAGATACCATATTGCTCCACTGATACATAACGTTGGCGAAAGACGGTTTCAGCAGTCAGGTTCCTGGCGGCTAAGTAGTCGCGTATCGGTTCAGCCAGAAAGAGTAATTGTTCTCCTATCAGCTCTTCGTTGATTCCAAAGACGTATGTATTGTTTGGGTCAACAGTAGCACCATACAAGGCATTAGTGAATAAAGTATCCGGGTCAATTCCTACAGAAGCTGCTATATCGGCGCTACCGATAAAATTATGCTGTTTGAAAGAACCATCTATTTCGAGCCAGGTGTCACCGTCAATATTTCCCTCATAGTTCTGCTCACGGACAGCCCCTCGGTAAGGAAAGTCGTCTACGTATGCTTTGACCCAAATATGGTCGATTCGGATTGTCTTTGGTTTGCCGGAAGCATAATCGACTTGTAAGGGGATACCGTTTCCTTGAAAGAGCTTTACTACCTGCTGCGGGTCCGTCACTCCAGTCCAGCTGCCGGCCTCTTCCGTAGATAGCTCAATAGTCCCAAAAACATAACGGCAGGGTATGTCGCTTGCACGCAGCAGAGCCATTAACAAACTGGCAATGTCCATATCATTGCCGGCTCTTTCTTCAAGGGTTCTTTTGGCGCCTTTGACAGAGCCGAAATAGGGCTCATAGGCCAGTTCATTACGAACATATTCGAAAATTTCTACCGGATTATAGTTGAGTTCATTAGCCAGCACTACAATAGGGTCATTAGGGTCTTGCGGGTCAAAATTGATTTCAGGACTATTAGTGTCTAAGTCATTGGGATTCGGTGGGCCTGATGCCGAATCAATCTGACTCATCTTACCCAACAATTCACCTATTACATCTCCTGTGGCAGCTAACTGCCAGGGCCACTGAAAATAGGGCGGCCCACCAGGTCGTTGAGTACTGGAAGCAGCACTGTGCCGTGGAAGATGCTGCTTTAATCGGTCGTTGGAATCCTGCATAATTTTTTTCTTTGGCTTGTGTTGAAGGAATCCAGCCAGTTCCTGCAAACTGTCCTGGAGCCTGTCCTTGTCTCGTCGGTTTTTTTGAACAGTAGACAACAAACGGTTGAGCTTGCGATAACGCTTATCAACTACCTGGCAGAATTCATTGTGCCGGTCTAAAATCTCCTGAGACACGCCGTTTTCGATAAGCTTGGCCCGCATCTCCATTAGCTCAGTCTGCAGTTTGAAATGTATTGTCCTGAGCTTGCCTTGCAGAGATGCTATGTCCTTCAGAAGCGATTCAGCGTCTTTACCTGTTTTAATTTTGCAAAGGGCCTGCCTGCTGCTTTTCAGATGCTTTTGGCATAGTATTCTTTGTTGCATACTGACAGGCAGCATTGGGTCAATGTAAGTACGTACCGCCCGAGCATGTTCGGCGATTAGACGCTGGCGTTGTTTTTTGCCTTGCGACTGGGCCATCAATTGCCGAACCATCCCGGGCTGTATCAGCATCATCAGCACAGTGAAATAAATAATTGTTTTACGCCATGTTTTTTTCCTGTCCCGTTCCGGCCTTGGCTGAGACGAGTCACATCCATATTGACCTAACATATTACAGGCTCCTTTTAATAATCATTTAATTCCAAATTGTATTTTTATATCCGGTCTTTCCCTTTCACCTTATGTTGATGAAAGCTATCTGGAAGTACAAAACTTCATTTCGCATCCCAGTCTGTGTTTTCAATCGAGCTTTGGAATAGGATATTTATCATCTTGTTTCTCAAATTCCTCCTTACTTACCTCTTTCCACTCATTATATTTACCGTTTACTGGCATCAAATCTTCCTTTCTCCAGCAAAGGACGAGTTTGAGCATTTCAGTTAATAATGCAAGTAGAGCTGTCTTTTTCAGAGTGCACCTCTTAAGTTTTGTATGTTTTGAGTACATGGTACTTGCATCGTAGTCACATATCTGCCAGCTGACACCTAACTCAACATGTTCTTCTCCACATTTATGAACATGAATATGGCAGTGTCCGCCTAGAGGATGTCTGAAACGAAAAGTCCAACTGTCAGTTTGATGATAATACTTATCGATCATTAAGTTGTACCTGTTGGCAAAACCTTTGAGAACCTTTGATATCTTACTGAAGAAGGCCTCAAGTTTGGGCAGCTCCTTTTCACTCCAATCGGGATGACCATTTGGCATAATTTACTCCATAAAATTTACCCAGTCGCCATACTCTCCTATAGGAATTGGCATAGGGCCAAAGACCGAACCACGTCCACCTGAACCTTGAACGAATATATATTGCCAACCTCCTCCTTCCATTAGTCTTCTGGGCGTCGCAAAATCCCAGTTAGGGACTACCTTGGTCGGCCCAGTCGGGGTGAATCCTTTTTTCGGACAGATAATATATACAGAATCTGGTGGTCTCCCTTGGTGGAATTGACCTGGAAGCGCAAGCCTCCATTTTGCTGTCCAACCTGTTGGATAAAATGTTCTTGTTGCATAAGAATTCGGTAACAAACCGGAAAGTAGGCTTGGCTTTTCGCTTTTGTAGCTATAATGCAAGTATAAATTCTTGGGCCCCTTTCCTCTGGTTTTGGTCCTAATAAGATTTTCGAGTCGTTCAAACTCTGCTTGAGTGAAGGTGCCTGGTGCTGTATGAGTCTGAACGAATAACCTTATCTCTCGCTCAATAAGTGCCCTGTCAAGCTCTTTTACTTGCATATAGACCATGCCGGTAATACCGACACTACCTATAACGGTGGCAATCAGGTTTTGCTGTATGCCCTGAACCGTTAGCGTTTCATGGGTTGTGTATGTTGAAGTCATACCCGATGGATCGACCCTGTTGATTGGGTCATTGTGGGCATAAGCGTATTTATGAAGACTCATTGGGTCGCGGATGTTCCCGGCGAACGGATCGGGTCGGTTAAATCGTCCGATGGCCGGGTCATAGTAGCGGCTGCGAAGATAATAGTGCTTTATGTGAGGCTCGTACTGTTCGCCCGAATAGAGTAACTTAGCCTCGGCTGTTGCCGGATCAAAGTTCAGAGCATTACCGAAGGCATCGTAGTTATAACTTTGGGTGATGTTACAATTAGCATTACAAGCAACATGCAGAAAAAGAACTGCAAAAAACAAGATTACCAGAGTTTCTTTTTTAACTCTCATTTTTTCTTATATTCCGTATGCGCAAACTACATTTCACCAGAAAAGAGTTTCATTATTTCCGTCTGAGTTAGTGCCCACGGGTAAATGCGCAAGTCGTCCATTATTCCGTCAAAGAAATTGCCATCACATTCTTTATTACTGCCAAAGACCATATTGCCGGTGGCTGAATCAACCTCACCGATTATCTGGTCTTGAGTACCGTCAAAACTGCCATTAATATAAAAATTGACTTTATTAGCCGATTTAGCCAATGCGACGTGATACCACGTTTTAGTTTTAAGAATAGTGCCATTACTATCGGTGACCCCTCCAAGTTCTGTGCATAATTTGTTATTGCCGGAAATTTGCAGCCACTGCGTTCCTCCATCCTGAGAAACCAGCACCTGGTTGACATCGTTTACGTCAAGTTTGACCCAAACTGTTACAGTAAAATCATAAATACCTGGGTCAAGTACCATACTTTCAGTAGTTACATAGTCGTTTTGGCCGTCAAAGCTCAAAGCGCCCCGAATCTTGCCGGTTGTCCAGGTTGGCCCGTGAACATTTCCATGGTTACCCCTTAATGAGCTGTCTGCAGCAGTATTTCCAAAGGTCTCATCAAATTCCCAGTGAGCAACAGGCCGGATTGGAACCAAAAGTATAGCCCGGCTGAAGCTGCTGTTGGGGTCGTTGGAATCGGAGACTTTACCATAGCCCACAATGAAACCGTCATCGTTGATACTTTTGGCCGAGATGAACACATAGCACGGGTCATTGGGGCCGGTTTCAATCAGCTCATTAAGGTTGAACATCTGACAGTCATCATAAATGATAGCCCGCAGTTCATCGTCATTGGAGTCAACTGTAGCTTCACCGACTACCTGTCCGGCATTATTAATCCCATAGGCTCGGCTGATATTACCCTGCTGGAGAGTACCTATATCGGTCAATCCATTTTCAATATCGCCAACAAAGGCACGGTCCTTCGGGGCTGCATCGTACTTAGGCCAGAAATATCCGACTATCTGTCGATATTTATTGATGTTGTAAGCCCTGCTTTTACAGTACTTCTTAACCGTGCCAAGGTCGTAAATATTCGGCTGATTCGAATCCAGATTGTCCCAGAGCGCCGCGTGTCCGCCGGACCAGCCCACCGCAGTAGGACTGGTGCCGTCGGCTCCATCAGTAACAGCACGGGCAACACTATTTTGGTCGGTTTCGCTATATAGATTCGGCAGCTCATTCATATCACCCGGATATTTAAGGTAGAAGGCTTTGTCACCGGCACTTCCGACAATCCGATTGGAGTCGCTTATGCCATAGGCAATACTTTCGTCAATACCACTGAAACTGTGCAGGTCGGTCAAAGGTGAGGTCCAGTTAGGTTCATTACATTCACTTGGTATATTAATGAAGGCGTGCGGATTGCCATTGGGGTCAGTTGATACTCCAACAATCCTGCCCGATTCGTTGATAGCAAATGCCTCTGCCCAGGTGGTTGTGTTTGGACCATCTTCATATGCCCGGCCGAGCGAACCGATATCAGCCATTTTGTTATCATCAAATAAAAACGCACGTATCCTTCTGGTATCGTAGTAGTCGGTGGTTGTATTGCCCTTGAACTGACCAGAAGTTATACCTGCATTATTGATATCGTTGAAATCGGTACCAAAGTAAACATCATGAGATACAGCAACCCCACCGGGAGTCCAGCTTAAATTCGCATCTATAGGCACGCCTGTTACGCCATCGCCTGGATTGGGATTGGTGGCCTTACTAGGTCCTGTAGAAAAACTCCACGTATCGATGCTATAGGAATTTTGGTCGTTATCAACAGTTTCAATCCTCCAGTTGTATGTCATACCCGCCTGTAGAGAATCAATATCCAGATAATTGCTGTCTACGTTCTTATGGAAATTCGGGTTGTTAGAAGTACCAAGGTAAACATCATAGGAAGACCCTGCACAAGGGTCACTATCCCATATTAATCTTATATTATCTACAGGTATGCATGTTGAATTATCCTCAGGGCTTACAAGATTAGGAGCAGGCGGTATTATTTTGAGCCCCTCGTAATACGTATTACCGGTCCAGTATTCATTGTCTTTGACCTGTAATCTTATCTTGTATTGCCCACAAGTGTTATATGGGTATTCGTACTTTTTATCACCGGGGGATTCGCAGTCATATTGATTAGCGTCAGGCCAGTCCCACCACCAACAATATTGTATTATAGGGCCGCCATCCGGGTCGTATGAACCTGTTGCGTCAAAAGTAACTTCTTCGCCACGAACCTGGGGGTCCGGAGAGACGGATAAGAGAGCATGCGGATGTTGTCTACAAGCGTAGCATTTGTTAGTAGTAATAGACAATGCGCTCAAAATCAAAATACCTGCAATACACCTTGCCTTCATCTGGCTTCTCCTTTTATCTGTGCAATCACAGTAACTAAACCAATGCCGGTTGATTTCAACTGCTTTTTCAAATAGACTTTTTTGCATCAATATACAAATGTACAGGATTCCTTAATAAACATTCAATTCATATTCGGGTCTGTTGCGAATTCCCAGATATCACCCGTCGTGATACAGTCGCCCATCTTTTCATCTACACGCCAGTAATAAGTTGTGTCCGGCTTAAGAAGGATAATGGCCCTGCCCACTATATCACCTTTGTTATTGAGCGCCCGAGCTTCACTGGTCTGTGGATTTTCAATCGGCTCGAGCGGGCCGAGGTCAATAAGACGGTAACGTATCTTTTCTGCTCTGATGACGGGGATTTCTGAGTCGCGCAGACCACGAGCATAAACTCGGACATCATCTATTCCGCCATTGAAGTAATTACCATTCCGGTCCCGACCTATATAACCGATAGAGTTTCCATCCCAGGTGTTGGTGTCTACGATGACAGGTTCGCCGCTGTCATCCAGCGTATATAGATATTGTTTTTCTCCATCGAGGAATATTTTCACCTGGTCAGAGTATTCCGCCCCTTCTGGGAAGACCACTGCGATATGATGCCAGCCCTTAACAGGACAGAAATTCTCTGCTCCGAAGACATGTGGACCGACAGTAACCGCTAGACGGTCGGAAGAAGCGGTAATCGCAAATCGCCCGTTGGGAGAGTTCGGGCCTTCGGTGCCGTAATCAAAGAAAGTCGGGTATGGATTATCGCCGGCTTCGAACCAGCCCATTATAGTACGGCTGTGTGCGCCACCGGGGAAGTATTCCACGTTATTGACGTCTGGATTCAGGTCGATATACTCTGAGTTACCGGAATTTAAGCTCACCGCACCGGCAACTCTACCCCACCTCCAACAATCCGGCACTGCGGCATTGACCACGTTCGCATCATGATTATTGCCTGATGAATCCTCCGCAATGAATCCTTCCGTCTCATCAAATTTCCAGTGAGCCACCAGGCCGCTTGATTTGGGACTAACCGTCACTACGACGGTATCAACACTGATTAGACCGTACTGGTCAGTAACCCAAAGCTCGATGATATGAGTACCGAGGTCCAATTCGACCGTTGGATTTTTGTCTGTAGCAATAAGCTTTCCATCTTTGTACCATTGATATGTGCAAAGGTCGGAGTTCTCATCGTAGGCACTGCCGTTTAATTCCACAGTTGCGATACCATCCCAGTCGTGGTCGATTGCCGGAATGTCAGAGTTGGCATCTGCTATCGGCGGCAGATTATGTTTTATCTCGAAGCCATATTTCTCAGCGATATATCGCTCAATCTCCTCGCGTTCAGCATCCGAAAGCGCCTTGTAATAGTAAAGTATTTCTGCAATATGGCCTACATAATGGTTGTCTTTAGTTTCTGTCCTGTCGTGAAATAACGACTTTTGTGGATTGCCACCGATGGTAATCTCACTTTCTTTCGGGAATAGCTTGCCTACACCATACTCTTCACCGAAGCAGCCTCCATTAAGGTATCCTTTAATAGTGGCTTTATTAGAGTCGTAAACAAATTCAGCAAAGTAAGCTTTGTTTGGCTCAATGGGTGTGCTTATATGAATTGGTCCCCACGCTGGTTCCAAACCGTCCGGCCCGTTATAATCCTGGAGATTCCATACGCCAAAGTATAGTTCATTAGCATCTATGTAAAGGTTCGTACCGCGTCTTGTATCACCCAAGTTCCACAAGACCTGTCGTGTGGAGATATCCGAATCTGTCCTCAAGACAGAAACAAGCGTCTGCTTGGAAAACATCTCGACCACTTCATAATAAATCTGCAGAAATATGCCTTCTAATTGAGACGCATCCGGAGCTTCATAATATAAGCCACCGCCATGCTCAGCCATTTTTTCCAGAATGGGTCCTTGATTACCTCCGACACCTATGGTATAGAGCGTGATCCCATTTACCCTTGCATTATCTACTGCTTCAATAACAATATTTGGGTCATCACTAGGTGTGTTGGGCCAGCCATCAGATACGAAAACACACACCCGCCTTTGTTTTTCTATGCTACTACTGTTGAATTTCTGGGTCATTAGATTAATTGCATCACGATAATTCGTATTATCATATGCTCGAATAGCGTTTATTTTTGTTCCAAGCGCATTGGCATCTTCAGTTAGATCCATTTCATGGTGCTCGTGAGTATCAAATGTGATTAAGCCTACTTGATGGCCATAATCACTAAGCGGCTCTTTAGGACTACGAAGGCTTTCAGGGGGGCCATTTCCGTCAGGGGTATAGTTTTGATTGGTTGTTAATACAATCTTGTCAATTTTGAAACCGTCTTCGTACATCCAGACGTTCACCGTGTTAACTCCAGGTACCTCCACATCAAAGGTAGCTCGTGACCCACCATCCTCAGTTGCACTGGTCCATGTCCATTGACCTATTGTGTCGATTTTGATCTTATCAGCTGTTGAAACTGCCTTACCGTTTAGGCCAACATGGCAAGTGTTGTCACTTTCACTGCTCGCATAACCTCGTATCCAGATATAATGAGTGCCAAACTTGGTAAAATCGACCTGATAATCCAGATGCGGACTTCTATCAAGGTAATAGGAATAAGTCGAACAAGCATTGCCATTGTTGATTCCAGCAGACATTGCTTTATTACCAGAGCAACCTTCTGGTAAAGTAACTGAATTCCAATTATCAACCTCCACATAACCATAACCATTAGCTTGAGGGGAATTATCGTCAAAGCTCTCGGCTTCCATCGACACGATGCCGTTGACATCGTCAGCCTGTAGGAATTCTCCAGGTGTCCCTCCTAAGGTCTTATGAACGTATGCCTTAGCAGCTTCTTTGGCGTATTCAATCCTTGGTTTGAAGTTATTATCCAAGCTAGTCATGCTCCCGGATTTATCTAAGACAATATATGTGTCAATTTTGCCAATCACGAGATTCGGTTCCGCATAGGAGCCATCGAACCGGATAGCGGGCTGGCATTCGATAATGCTATCTTGCCATGTTGGTTGCTCATAGGGGTCGTTCTGGATTGCGTGGTAAGCGTTGCCGGATTGGTCGGCCCATATCGAGACCTTATCGTTTACATCAGCAGTAACTCCGGCATCGGTTTTATACCATAATTCCGGCTGGCCAATATCAGCAGGGCCGTACAGCCGATGCTTGTCTATCAGGTAATCTTCCACCTTCCGACGGCGAGTATCAGACAAAGCTCCGGCAAAAACAAGCACCTCAGCGACATCATAGTTGAGAAAGCTTGCATCTCTTGCCCTACCAAGGACATAATGAGTATAGCTCTTTGCTTCATTTGCACTGAGTGTAGCTATGTTTATTAATTGCCCATTTTTATAGAAGCTGACGTTCGGGTCACCGATAACAACCTCCAAAATCACAGTTTCAGTCGCTGCCGGACTGATATCATAAATATTCGTTCCGGTGGATAGTTGCAGATTCGGCTCGGCAAGTTCAATCTCGAAGGCATTGGAGTCACTCTCACCATCGTCACTGGCGAAGAGGGTCCCATGATTTACCGAACTTGTAGCAACCACTAAAAATATGGTGCTGTTACCACTATAAGCTTCATCTAATGTTGCACTCAGGTAGTCATCATCTCCATCGAAGTGCACTTTAGGGTCACAGCATGATGTATCTGATACCCACACTGGCTGGTAACCAGTATTGAATTGCTCCAGGTCCTTACCATTGTATGATTGGTCTATCCACTTTGAGACGAGGCCGTTCGCATCTTTGATGACTCCTGTATCGGCCCGAAGCCACAGTATCAGGTTAGGCTCGGTAACCGCAAAAGGCAGCGGGTCCAGCCGGAAGGCGCGCGTCTGGCCATCAATTTTGCCATACCCAACAATCTGTCCCTTGTCATTAATAGCATAAGCTGTGTTCAGAACCCACCAATTCGAGTCCTTTTGACTCCCGTTCTTCTTATACAGTGCAAGCTGCTCATTTAGATTGTGCATTGCAGCATCGCACCAGATAAATGCATTCCAATCAATACCTTCCTTATATACACCCACCACATCACCTGTAGCATTGATGCCGTGGGCTTTGGGGAAGTTGACAAAGTTCGGTTCCTCCAGCGCCATCATAATACCGTTTTGATACAAAATGGCTTTGTGTGTAGTGTAACCTGTCGCCTGCCCAAAGTCATTTATAGCTTGTAAGAGAGTATTTCCCCCTTTGTATTGTCCGACATCAATGATTACACCTTTGTGGCGGACAAAACCTCTACCGCTCTGGCCATCATGCCAGTAGCCAGCCAAGTCACCGGACTCGCTGATGTCATAAGCAACACTGGTATGGTCAAAAATTCCAGAATCGTTCAAAGCATCCCAGTAGGGATCGCCGTTCAAAGGGTCATGCCAAATGAATGGCCGTACACCACCTGCTGTTAACGCGTAGTATCCTGTTACTTGTCCGTTGTTATTGATGCCAGAAGCAATAATGGGATATGAATCAGGTGTTCCAATATCGCTAAAGTCATTATTTTTCCAGAGGAATGTATTAATGTCAGAATCGATTCCATAGTAACCTGTAATTTGTTCAACATCACTTATTCCAGTGCCACGACTATAAGACCCCATAGGATGGATATCGAGCATTTCACCACACTTCCAACAGAACGCATGGTAATTACCACTAACGTTTGCATATCCGGTTACGTTGCCACGATTGTTGATTGCATGAGCATAACTGTCGCCATCGATGGAGCCCAGGTCGATAACGATATACTCCGGGGCAGTGCTATTGACATTGTCTTTTATAACAAAGCCAGATACTGCTAAATCCCTTGTTTCATTACTGTCGTCGTATTGAAACTTTGCTGTCAGCGTCACGGGGTAGGTATTGGGCTCCAGGCCAAAGGGATTGTAGTCGAAATCAAATGAGAACTTTGAATCTACGGCCATAATGGGAACAAAGAATTCGAAGGTTTGTATAACGCATGGGTCAGGAGGGTTATCAATTACATTAACCAGCAATTTAACATCAGTCAGGTCAATGTTTCCAATGTTTGACGCCGTAATGGCAATATCCACAAGGTCGTTACCATTTTCAACCAGGGTTGGATTGACAGTAATAGTCCCGCTGATATCCTGAATTGAACTGATGTTAAACTCTGTGCTATTGGCCATCAGGTCCTGACCGTTTAAGCTGACAACCTGTTCGACTATATAATTGGGTTCTGCAGGTAAATCAGCAGTGACAGCAAAATCGAACTCTTTCACATCTTTATAACCAGGTTGCAGGGAATAGATGTAGTAGGGATAAGTCTGGAGCACTTCCAGGTTTGGTCTCATTACAGTGTTGATAACGTAAAGCCCATCAAGAGCTACATTTGTGCTTGTATTGATGACCGTAGAGGTAATTTTCGCCTTTTCACCAACGCCGCCATAGTAGTAGGGCCTGTCAGTGACAATACTGCCATCAAGTGTTGTGGAAAGTGGCGGACTTAGGATGATAAAGTCATTCACGTCGGTTTGCAAAGCGGCGCCGGTAACGATATCCATAAGCGTTGCCCGCGCAGCATAATTTCCAGGCTGAACACGATCACGATCAGTATCGAAGTGCCTTTCGAATGTATTAAGGCGCCCCATATGCTCATCTTTTATTTGTATCTGGGCAACCTGAGTTACTTCGTTGCCTTGAATATCTTCAACCGTTACATCTATCGCTAACACAGCAGGCGTGTATCCCACGGAAACGGCTTCGAGCACCGGCGTAATATCCGGCCTATCCTGCGGCCGCTCCAACATTACTTCTAATTCGAGCCATCGTGAAGGACCGGGCTTATTTTTGCTATTAGGGTTTATGATATTGGGGTCCATTATTGATTGTGGAGATTCTGTAATCCACTCGGTCCAGTCGGAAGCAGCCGCATTGGGATCCAGCCAATTACCACTATAGACGCTACGGGCACGGATTGAAACAGACACACAGGAGATAGAACTGGGTTCGAATAGCAGAGCTCCACCGCTGGTGCCTACCAAACAACGAGTCAAAGCATTGATTGTGCCCAAAGGCAATCTTGGAACTGTACTGGCTGTCAAGCTCGCTTTAAGGGTGTCGCCAGTAAGATCGATGATTGAGAGAGTCCCAACAGTAGAAAGTTTGCCTGAAGTTCCCACCCATAACTCATTGGCATCAACATCCACATGTACTGCTGTAACGTTATCACTGCCGCCAGACAATATTTTCACAAAATTTGATTCATTAGCCTCTTTACTCTGCGATGAAAGATAGATTTCACAGGTCCCTGCTGCTCTTATCTGCTGATTCTCGTCGATTCGAACCAGACCCTTGGTAGTGGCCACGTATAGCGTGTTGTTACTATCAACTGTTGGGCCGGAAACCACGAAGAGGTCGTTAATCTTGTTTTCCAATAGACTTGGCTCATTTTGGTCCTCGTATCCGTATAGGGCGCTATCCGTAAAATCATTGTCCGGAATCGGCAGTAAATCATAAACAGCATGTAAGGTATCTCCATTCGGGTCGGTAGTGGCATAATACAAGTCGTTACTATCGGTCAGGAAAACATTTTTAATCCAGTTGTTGCTGTTGGAGTCATAGACGTAATTCTCACCTTTAATCAGAGTTAATCCTTCACGAGTACCAACGGCTATATAGTTAACATCGTCGATAACCACCGCCATTACATCAGTAACAAATCCATTGCGCAATTTAGCAATGCCAGCCTGACTGAAACTGACATTCGTATCGAATCTGTTGCTTATCTGTGGGTCAGACGGCTGAAACGCCTCGTCGGCCTGAATTACCCTGACTTTATCTTTATTTAAGTCGATAATGGCCAAACCTGCCTGGTAGCTGTCCTGACCTACATATATCCTGCCGTCTAAAGCAAAAACGCTGCTGGGCTTGGCGCCATTTACGTCCCACAGAAAATTTCTGTCGGTGAGAAATCGCATCCAAAGGGTGCTGTTTTCAGCATCGATAATTTCGATGCTGTCAGCCGTGGCTATAATAAATGTCTCTTTTGGGAAGTTGGGGCCGGAACTTCGGCCTGTGATTTGTCTCAAACCATAATCATTTGGGTCGTCAAGATAGGCTCGGGTGAACATACCACCCAAATTTGTTATACTTTGGTCCTGTGGACTCGGGTCAAAATTCCAGTAGCCCACCAGGTCCTCGGTAATTTCTAATGGCAGGTGATTGTAATTGTCCTGGAAATTTTGACCTATTTCATTTGAATCAAGGACGCGATTGTAAATGCTTATCTCATCTATCTTACAGCTGGCAGTGAGGAAATTACCGGGATTTGCCAGGTTCGGCTCACCTCCAATCAACAAAGGCATCCCTTGTAATGCAGCCATTACATTCACGCCATAATCCCAGGTATCATTAACATCATTGCCGTCGACATAGAGTTTTGCGGCAGTGTCGGAAACCGTTAAAACTACGTAGTGCCAATCCCCGCTGGCACTGACAGACCTGATATCCGGGTCAATTGCGGGCGTGTTACATTTTACGTAAATGGCATCATTTCGTTTGTAAATGCATAAGTAGTTCGAATCAGTACCATCTCCTCTGTACAACATAATTGCGTTGGCGTCTTCTTCAGCCGTTGAGAGCCAGCCTTCGATAGTAAATTCATTAGAATCCAGTTTATTATCCAGTTTGCATTGGCTCCCATTATGACTCTTCTCC
>CAYWUO010000017.1:0-19658 GCA_964461285.1 uncultured Pirellulales bacterium | reverse complement strand
AAAACACTTGCATTTATCGTCGGCTTCGGACAGACTTTCTTTGCAGGTAAACAAAGGATTTGAATGATGGGCGATAAGTGCTTTTTTTTTGCAGGTGGCGGAACGGGGGGTCATATTTACCCTGCCATCGCTGTGGCAGAACAAATAGCCAAAATTGAGCCGACAGCAAAGATACGCTTTTTCTGCAGCACTCGTGATATCGACTCAAGAATCCTTAAGCAAACCGGCTTCGAATACACGACACTTCCGGCCAAAGGTTTTTCTTTTCGGCCTGGCAGATTGTTCGATTTTTGCACTTCTTTTCTAAAAAGCCGCAAAATCGCAAAAAAAGAAATCGCCTCAAATGATAATGTGATGGTTATCGGCATCGGCGGGTATGTTGCCGCGCCCGTTTGCTACGCAGCACACAAATTAAAGGTGCCGATAGCACTTTTGAATGTCGATATCCTGCCGGGGCGGGCAAATAAGATAATCGCCCGGTGGGCAGATGAGATTTTTGTGCAGTTCGAGGAAACTGCACAAAACTTAGCCAGGACCAGAGCAACAATCAGTGTTGTCGGCTGTCCCCTGCGAAGCGGATTTTCAAATCCACAGCCACATAAGGCAATAGAGCAATTAGCCCTTGATGAAAATAAAAAGACGCTGCTTGTAACCGGTGCATCGAGCGGAGCGGAAAACATCAACCGAACGATATGCTCGCTGTTAGATAAGCTAAGTGGTTTTGCGGATGACTGGCAGATAGTTCACCTGACAGGGGAAAAAAATTACAATGAAGTTCAGAATTATTACACCGGCGTCAAAATCAGGCATAAGGTTTTAGGATACTTTGACGATATGGCGAACCTGCTGGCCGCTGCGGATTTGGCGGTCGGTAGAAGCGGCGCTGTAAGCGTTGCCGAATACGCCGCGGCTGGTGTGCCAAGTATCTGTATGCCTTATCCATATCATAAGGACAGACACCAGTATCTAAATGCAGGCAAATTAGTCGAAGCCGGAGCAGCGGTTATAGTGGATGACCTGCCGGACGAAAAGGACAGGGCCGAATGGCTGGCCGAAGAGCTGGACGGATTGATGAAAGACGATGCAAAGCGAAAGCAAATGAAGGATAACTGCGCAACAGTCGCGAAAAAAGATGCAGCCGGAAAAATTGCAGAAAGATTATTAAGGAATTAGAAACAACACGGGATTGTCCCGGCCTTTTAGAAATTACAAGAAAGACATAAAAAATATGAGTAGAATTGCGGTTGATGTTGTGCTGTTGCCGGATGAGGCGATGACAGACAAAACAATTGAAGTAAATGCGAAGCTCGGCAGGGAAATTGTTCTGAATAAAAAGAATTGTCTGCCGCATATTTCCCTGGTTATGGGCTGTATTGGTGAAAGGGACTTACCTGCTATCGAGAAGGTTCTAACAGTAATCGCAGAAAGATGCACGATAGGTGAGTTGAAAATTGCCGGCTTACACACATCAACAAATGCGAGAAGTGAAACGGTGTCGCTTTTCGAAGTTGAGAAAACAAAAGAGATTCAAACGCTTCACGAAATGGTGATGGAAAAAGTTCAGCCATATTTCAGCAGTGACGCTACCGGCGATATGATATACGGCGACGAAGAGGTTGCAGAAACCACGCTGGAATGGATTAAAAACTATCGGGAGAATTCGAGCTTTGCGAAATTTTATCCTCATATAACAATCGGATACGGCCAGGCAGAAGAGCAGCAGTTTCCAATAAGTTTCACCGCTGAAAAACTTGCTTTATGTCACCTAGGCAATCACTGTACGTGCAGAAAGGTTCTCATATCAATCGAGCTTTGAAGAATCTTTTTCAGCTTCGCTTGACAAGGCCGTTGTCGGAACAGACAATGCTGCAATAGCACAGTATCGTGAATACGTAGAGACGAAATGATAATAAAATTTTATCCAAAAGGAAAGGTATTATGCGTAAATTAACACGCCGAGATTTTTTTAAGAGTTCGATGATTACCGGTGCCACGATAGCTATGGCGGCTCCATATTCGCGGGCACTTGGAGCAAACGATGATATCCGCATAGCAATCGTAGGTGTCGGCGGCCAGGGGACATTTCATATCGAGCTTTTCCAGAAATTGCAAGGTGTGCGCGTAGTGGCTATTTGTGATGCCGACGAGGAACACCTGAACAAACAGGCAAGCGAGTTCGAGAAAAGATACGGGCAAAAGGTTCGAACTTACCGCGATGTACGAAAGTTACTGGAAGATAAAAGCATCGATGCAATTACCTCAGCAACGCCGAACCACTGGCATGCGCTTGTAACTATATGGGCGTGCCAGGCGGGCAAAGACGTTTATATCGAAAAGCCCGTCTCACACAATATCTGGGAAGGCCGCAAGATGGTTGAAGCGGCACGAAAGTACAACCGCATCGTACAGGCCGGCACACAGCAACGTTCCTGTCCGGCTGTACAGGAGGCCGCCCATGATATCCAGGCCGGCAAGTACGGCAAGGTCCTCTGGGCGCACTGCTCCAAGCTGGGCACCGATAATAGAGGCCCAATCGGAAAAGTAACAACTCCACAGCCCGTGCCTGAGGGCGTTGACTATAACCTCTGGGCGGGTCCTGCACCGATGACGCCGGTTATACGGAAATCGTTCCATTACGACTGGCATTGGCAGTGGAACTGGGGTGATGGAGAGACGGCGAACTGGGGCGTTCATTATCTTGATGACCTGCGGCATCTTTTGGGCGCCGATGACGTCCCTACCAGGGTGGTCGCAGCGGGCAGGCGTTTTGTCTGGGATGACAACGGCGAGACACCCAATATTCATATTGCACTGCTTGATTACGATGGGCTTCCAGTTGTTGTCGATATCCGAAATCTGCCGGACCCGAAACGTGCCGGCGGCAAAAGCGGAGCTGTGTATCTAAACTCTCGCGGAGGCAACTACATTCAGTGTGAAGAGGCTGGCGTCCGAATCTCACGAGGCGGCGGCGGCGCGTACGACAAGGACGGCAAGCGAATCCACCAGTACAAGGGGGACGGCGGAGCAGCGCATGCTCAGAATTTCATCAACGCTGTGCGTAGTCGTAAGGTCAGCGATCTTAATGCTGATATCCTTCAAGGCCATCTCAGCACTGTATTAGCTCATCAGGCCAACATCTGCTGGCGTGTAGGCTCCGAGGCAACTGTCGATGGGGTCTACGACAGATTCAAGTCACACGAAGACGCCTTGTACACCTTGACCGATATTCTGCAGCAACTGGGCGGTAACGATGTCGCCCTGGCCAAAGAGCCTTTTATTCTTGGGCCGGTATTAAACTACGACCGCAAGCAAGAGCGCTTTGTGGGAGACTGTGCCGAACAGGCCAATAAATTCATTAAATACCCCTACCGTGAGCCGTTTGTAGTACCGGATAAGGTTTGAGTGGGAGATAAAGATGAGTGTTAAATGGAAATCCAAAAAGAGCTGGCGCCAAAAGCTGGAAAATCCACCGGCAGGTCTGCCCAAAGTAGTCGATATGCCTGCCTCACGGGAGAAAAGTATGGGGGGAAGAAAGGTCCTGGTACCTACACCTCTTCTCGTCGATGGTTTGATACGAAAGGTTAGAAAAGGCAAGCTTATCACCGTAAAACAAATCAGAGATAGACTTGCAAAGGATTTTAAGGCAGATTCGAGCTGCCCGATGACGGTAGGTATCTTTCTTCGCATTTGCTCTGAGACGGCTGAGGAAGATTTGCTAAAGGGAAAAAAGCGGATTACGCCCTACTGGCGTGTGGTTAAAGATGACGGAAGCTTAAATCCCAAATTTGCCGGTGGCACGGAAGCCCAGGCCAAACGTTTGAGACAGGAAGGGCATAAAATTATCCCCGGCAAAGGCAAAAAGCCGCCAAAAGTAAAGGATTTCGAAAAGGCGTTAGTCTGGAAATGAAGATTTTAATGATTTTTTTGCGCGGATTAAGGAATTCATATATTCACCCTTGTAGAGTAAAGTCACCTCGGTAAATCCGGCGCGTGTTAAATCTTCTCGGAATTCGTCGAAGGTGTATGTACCACCAGCTTCGGTCCCGACGAGCATATTGACCGCAAACAAAGCTCCTGCCTGTGGGCTGATGCGAGATTCATCCATAACGACATCACGAATAACTACAATGCCATCTTCCTGCAAAGCCGAGTGAATTTTAGCAAAGAGCGTACGATTCTGCCAGCGGGAATTCTGGTGAGTAACTGCGCTTAGCCAGACGAAATCCGCTCCCATTGGTAACTTGTCGCTATAAAAATCACCTGCTGCAAATGTAATCCTGTCGAGTAAACCGGCGTCGGCAATTCGTTTTTCGGCTAAGGGTATTACATCGGGCAGGTCGAATATTGTTGCTTTGGCTTTAGGGGCTGCGTTGAGAAATGCGATTGTCCAGGTGCCGGACGCCCCGCCGATATCGAGCAAATGCTGAAAAGACAGAGGTTGCAGATGCTCGATGATTTGAGAGGCAAGCGGAGCGGAAAAGACATTCATAGCGTCTATAAATGCGTCTCGGTCGGCGGCTTCGCCTCGTATGCTCGGTTGAACTTCAGCTGCTCTGCCGGTTTTTACAACCTGTGCCAATTGAATCCAACGCCTGTGGCAGTTGGCCAGATGGCGGACAGCCGGCAGTATATTACGGCAGCCGCTCTCGGTTAACATCTCAGATATCTGTGCAGGGACAATGTACTGGTTTTTCCGCTTAGTTAAGAAGCCCAGAGCGGTAAGTGCATCGAGCAACATGGTCGTTGCTCTAAGGTCGCTACCGAGCTTGTCAGACAGCATTTGGGCAGTCATTGGCTCATTATCCAGCAGTGTAAAAATGTCTAAGTCTGCAGCGGCGGTTAGGATACAGGCCGGCTGAAATGCCCTGACCATCTGTAAAACTTTATCTTCAGTCCATTCCTTCGTCATATATATTTCCTTATTAGAGCAAGGGCATTGAATTTCGTTTGTTTCTACATCGGACCCTTTCTGATTTTCGCCATTGGCTAATAGTATATTGAGCTGAGCTATCGTGTGTAAGCCAAATTTTCAGGATATTCGTGTCTATTGCAGGCAAACAGCTATTTCAGGTACATATTGCTTTAAGCAAACTCACGCATATTGAAGCTATAAGAAGCACAAAGCAGGTGAAGATTTTACGAGTTTCTTGTTGACGGGTAAACATTGTAAGTGATAATTAATTGTAGATAGTCGATTATTGGTTTTAGAGCACTTTTGAAAGGTGGGAGATTATGAAAAAGATATTTCTATTAGCTTTTATCGTTCTGATTATAGCTTCAATCTCTAATGCTGAGTTAACTCTAACGATTAATGGGGTTGATGCAGTGGAACCACAAGTAATAGGCAGCAGAAAGGATTTAATCATTGCTGTTGCAGGGATAAATGAGGCCGAAACACAAGACATATCGGTTACGGCTGATGGTGGGAAGCTTGAACTGCTAACAAAGACAGAATTGCTGGAAGATAAACCCACCTCGGTCAAATATCTTTTCAACTTTATTGATGAATCAGATCTGGGAATTATAAGCTTGAATGTTAATGGTAAGCTTGTTTACCAGCTTATTTTATTCTCTGTGCCGGAAGAAAATAAGACAATTGCTTTTGGAATAGATGCTGACGCAATTGAAATACCTGAACCAGAGCCGGATTCAGAAGCTGAACAGATTGCTCTTCAATTTCCTTATGACAGCAATATTGTACCTTATGCACAGAGAAAAGAACAAGAGAAAGAAGAAAGTTTAAAGTTCTGTCCCAGTGGTCAAGGCCTAATTCCTGCGAAAGGTAAACTAAGTGCCAAAGAAAGTAAAAGTCGAGAGATTCCAACCGGCAGTGGATATGGTAGTATGTTGATGGGGGGGGAAAGTATTATTGATGTAAATTCAGATATTATATTAAATACTGTTTGGACATCTGATAATACTTACCACATAATTGCTGATGTTAATGTTCAGGCACTACTTGTTATTGAGCCGGGAACAACAATCTATTTTGGCTATGATAATTATGCTGCGATGTTTATAAATAATGGCGGCACCTTAATCTCCTGCGGAACACCTGACAATCCCATCGTTTACACTTCAGATTCGGGTACACCTGGTTATGATGATTACTATTGTCCTATGTACATTGAGGAAACTGCCTCGGCTAATACCAAGATAATGTATAGTTGCGTTGAGTATGCATACATCGGGGCAATGATCCTTAACAATGAGCTTGAAACGGATATTCAAAACAACTATTTCTACAGCAATGTTTACGGGATTGTAGAATTTGGCAAGAAGCACACCAATATTCGTAACAACCTGCTTGTAGCTTCTTACTATAGCGGTATAGAAGTATTTCTGGGCGATTCAACCGGTGAAGGCTCGGCTGATAGTTCAATTCTTATCGAAGATAATACCTGCGATTATTATCAAGACAATGGCATAACCATTCACGGTGTTGAAGATGTTAATGAGGCAGGGGTGGTTGTGCTGGCCAATAATATTGTCTCAGGTTCATACCAATATGGAATGGCTCTCGTTGACTACTATATGTATGCAACGGTCATGAACACAGGATACTTCGATAATGCTAATAACAAAAACGGGGCATTTGACGAAGATAGCCCAGCATTTGAGACAGTTCTGCCATACGAAATGGGAACCGGCACATTGCCGGTTTGTTATTTGAGACAGGATTGTAATTTTGTCAACGCCGGTTCTTTCCTCATTGAGCAAACCCCACTTATTGGTCAAACCACGGCTGTAAATAGCATACCCGATTATAATTACGTAGATATTGGCTTCCATTACCCTAACTGGAACTTCTCAAATCCCGGCAGTGGCGACTCGTTATCGGCTGATTTTGATGACAGCATGAGAGTTGATTTCCAAGATTTTGCGACTTTTGCTAACTACTGGCAACAATCAACGGGTGGCGATGCCGATTTGGACGGAAGTGGTTTTGTTGATTATAACGATTTATTGATTTTCAAAAATCAGTGGTTACAAATTGCAGACCCTAACATAGAAATTCACATCTACGGGGATTCCAACGAAGGCTATGTCGATATTGGCATAAGTGGCTTTATGTCAGATACTCAGCGTGTTTTTCTACTTGCTGATGGTAAATATATAGGTGAACTATACTGGTTCAGAGAAGGGGAACCTCTTCTGGTCGATATTTCATCTCTGGGACCCGGTACACATTGGCTAAAGGCAATTAGCACCAGTACCACCGGCCGAATTACCTGCTCAAAGCTGAAGGAAAGCACTTTCAACTGTTTCCTGAATTACTATTTCTGTAACGACGCTTACGACTCTAATGAACCCCATCACTTCTGTGCTTATTACCAGGGTTCAAATGATATTTCTGTGAAGGTATACGATGAGGAAAATAACCTTGTATGGTC
Source organism: uncultured Pirellulales bacterium (assembly GCA_964461285.1). Taxonomy (GTDB): domain Bacteria; phylum Planctomycetota; class Phycisphaerae; order Sedimentisphaerales; family Anaerobacaceae; genus CAZBWE01. The sequence goes on along the minus strand of CAYWUO010000017.1, from coordinate 12,264 downwards.
TCAAACATATTCAGGACCGAATCTGCACGGATTTATTCCTTCAGGAGTTACTCTTTCAGAAAATCTTGATTCCATCATATTCGAAGAGGTTGGAGCAAGAGGAACGCCAGTAAGTAAGCCACTGGGATTAAAATTTAATCCCAAAAAGGTCCCTGCAAATATCAGGGCTCTAATCATCGTACCGAGTTGGTGGATGAGGCATGTGACGAATTATGGTGTTATCGAGACGGTTAAAGATGCCTTTAAAAGTCGTAATGTTCCTTACCATTATTTGAAGGGAAGTCAAGCCAGCTATGCCAGTCTAGCCTGGTTTGGTGCGAACCGTAATATAGACTACATATACTTTTGCGGACATGGTGGATATGGAAGAGATCCTGATACTGGTGAGTACTACTTTGGCACTATTCGAAGTGAAATCAAGTTGTCTGATGGTCGTGCAGTATCTGTTAAACAATCTGACTTTCCTCCTGGTCAAGCGCCTTCCTGGTGTGAGAAATTAAGTGGTAATTGGGAGAACACTGTTCATAGCATGTACCAGATTGGATTTACCCAGGGAGAGTTGAAATTTGTCTTCTTTGATGCCTGCTTTACTGGCCGTTTGAAGCTAACAGGTGATAGCAGGTTAGTTGAAGGCCCGCCAGGACAACAGGGTCTTTTTGCTCTACCTCACTCTGACATGAGTTGGGCGTTAAAAATGGTCAGTGGGGAAACGCAAGTTTTCCAGGGATGGTGGGGTGAACGTCCAGGTGGATTTACCTCCAAGTTTAATAAATTTTGTGTACATGAGTGGACGAAACTTAAAGAAGGCGCTCATTTATATGATGCATTGGTATATGCTATTAATGAAACAGATTGGATACCTAATGGACCTCACGATAACTATAGATTAAAGGGCCAAGGATACTTTACTGAACTTAGGATAGAATAGGAGGTTAGGCAATGAAAGCTGTGCTTGTTGCAGGTTTGAGTATGTTACTTGGAATTTTTGGTTGTACTGAGCGTAATCGAATTTCATCAAGTGAAAGTATAGAATGTCAAAGGATGAAAATCTTATTCAACAATCTCGAAGAACAGGGCATCCAAAATATGGCCTTTTTCGATGAGGATGTTAATGAGCCAGTCGATGAAGCTACGTTTGAAGAATTCAAAGAAGTGATTCTTAACCTTGCTGGTTGTTGTGTGCGCAAACCTCATCCTTTAGCAAAAGAATGGGAAGAATATAATCGATTGGAATGTATTTGGGAGACTCTTGAAAGTGAAAACATCCAGAAGATAGCTTTTTGTGGAGGGATCGGTTTCGATATAACTCTACCGGATGATTGGCAAAAGTGGGCAGAAATCACTGAGCCGGAAAGAATAAAAGAAGTTATGAAATTGCTTTGTAAAGCGATGAAAAAAGAAGAAGACAGATCCGCCAATTTAGATACTGTTGTCTCAGACATAAAGCGAATGCAAATAATCACAGATAAGCACAAGTTTATCATGCCTATCAGTTGCTATAGTAAAGCGATATATGGTATAGGATGGACATCTTATGAATTAAGAGAAAAGCTTGAACAATGGGGATTCCTCGAACCTAAAAAAGTTCGTTCAGAGCAAGAATATGTTGACTCTTTAGGCCTATGCGTTAGAACGGCTGAAAAACAAACCCTTGACCTGATAGCGCAGCACAAATGGCTAAAGCATAGGTTGGATAGGTGCATTGAAAAACTCGAAGCCGAAAGAGGGCTAACGCCAATGCCAGTAGAGAACCTTACTGCGAATATGTATGCGCACTTGCAAAGGAGCAAAATTGACCCTAATGAGACAATGAAGTATGCTCCAAAGACCGAGCCGTTTTATGTACCTTATGAATGTCCCAATCAGCCAGATTTTCCTACCAACAGGCATTACGATATTGGGACAATAAGAGCACTGCTTGGGTTACAATGTACTGCTACTGCAATGTATATGTCAGACTCAAAAAACTGGATAGCCAATTTTGAAGAGCGACTTAAACGACTCGAAAGTCATTTAGAAGATTGAGCAATTTCAAAAGTAAAGGTCTGGCCATTTGCTTTTATTTACATTTGCACCTTTTTCGATAAAATAAGGTGGACAGAAAAGGTTTTACTTCTGATTTTTAATTTGGTATAAAGCAGGGGTTTGAAATTGATTTTGAAAGGAGGCAATTATGGCAAGTAAAGTTTTAACCGTGGTGTTTATAGTCCTATTGAACGTATCGGTCGGCTGCTATGGGGCCGACAAAGGCAAAAGTCAGCTTATCCCATCTTCTCTGAAGAAGTCCATTTATACCGGCGGGGTTAAGGCGGGCCAGAAAGAAGAAATAGACATCGTCGAGCAGGTGTCGGTCAATCGGCAGGCATACCGGCAGGCACTTCAACTGCTGATAGAACATTACAATAAGGTGGGCAACAATATGAAGCTACGGTGGGCCAAAAAGGAGCTGGCTGCACTGAATGCTATGCCGCAATATAAATACATTATTGAGGCGGAGGTGGCCGGACCAGATTTGAAAGCGAGCACTTCAATCCCGGAAGCAGATGAGATTTATAAGGAAGCTATGCGCCTCGAAAAGAAGGGCAGCTGGCTAATACTTGTTAAAGATAATAATCTGTTGCGTCTGGCTCTGGATAAATACAACCAACTGATAAGAAAGCACCCATCGAGCGATAAGATTGATGACGCTGCTTTCAGGGCGGGCAAAATTTATGAGTACTTCAAAGACTACAGGATAGCCCTTGTTTACTACAAAAGAACTTACCAGTGGGATGCCGAAACTACTTACCCGGCGAGATTCAGAGAGGCCTATATATTAGACCAACGGCTTCACAATAGAGCTGAAGCGCTGCAGCTTTATAAACAGGCAATAGAAATGCCCAAAAAAGAAGGTGAAGATAGAAACTGGCAAATATGGGTGGAGAGGCGGATTAAAGAATTGTCGGAGACTAAAGAAGGCAGCGATTTAGATTGACAAATATTCAAGTGAAAGTTTTTTCCGATAGAGTTTTGGGCCTTGATAGATATCAGGCCCATTTTTTTATCTTTTTCAAACACAGATTTACACTGTATAAAGTTAGGCAATGTTGACCGCGTTTGAGAACAAGATAGCCGATTTTATAAAGGTAAATGCGCTTTTTGATTCGTCGGATAAGGCTTTGCTGGCCGTTTCCGGCGGTGCCGATTCGACGGCACTTCTGCAAGTGATGTGCTCACTTAAGAAAGAGAACTCCTTAAGCGCCGAACTCCTCTGCGCTCATATAAACCATCAGTTACGAGGAGCTGAAGCCGATTCGGATGAAGATTTTGTTATAAAAGAAGCGGCTAAACGAAACCTGGCCGTGATAACAAGGCAAGTGGACGTAAGAGGATATGCTCGTAGCAACAAGCTTTCGATTGAGACAGCGGCCCGGAAGCTGCGGATTGAAAGTTTGCTCGATATAGCAAAGTCAAATGACTGTAACGTAATAATGACGGCGCACCAAAAAAACGATAACGCTGAGACCATTATACAGCGGCTGGTGCGTGGGACCGGCTTTCGCGGCCTGGGAGGAATCTGGCCAAAGCGCGTCTTTGCAGATGATATTATGTTTGTCAGGCCTTTGTTGTGTGTCAGGCGAGATGAGATTATTGAGTATCTGAAAGAGCAAAATCTAAAATGGAGAGAAGACCATACGAATGTAGATTGCTCATACAGGCGAAACTTTATTCGGCTTCGACTGCTTCCATTACTGCAACAGCAATGCAACAGCTCAATTGTGGAGCAGTTATTTGGTTTATCCGGCTCAGCTCAGAGGTTCCATGATTTAGTTTGCAGCGAAGCTGAAAAAGTATGGAATAAGACGGCTGAGGTCAATGGCGAAACAGCATCGTTGAATTTGAACAGCTTTTCGGCCCAGCCGCAAATGGTAAAGGTTGAGCTTGTTCGGCGAAGCTTGACCGCTGTCGGCAGCGGCGAGAGAGATTTAACACATCAGCATTACGAAAAAATATTGCAAATAGCAGAGCAAAAAACGGCAGATGGAAAAATCGCATTGCCAAATGGATTTGCGGCTCGGAAAGAGTACGTGAATTTGATTTTCGAAAAACTGGAGAAAAATCAAACCACTAAAAAGTATATCGATAAGTCAACAGAGCTAAAAGTCCCGGGACGGACTCAATTTGGTCGGCTTTTGATAAGTACGGCTATTTTCGAGACAAATAATAAAGGATTTGAGGAATTCAAGGCGGAAAAAACGAACTCTGTTGAGTGGTTCGATCTGGATAAGGTCAAGCTGCCGCTATTTATTCGTTCCCGCCAGGCGGGAGATAGATTTGTTCCTTTGGGTTTGCGTGAAGAAAAAAAGGTGGGCAAATTCCTGACAGCTGCAAAAGTGCCTCAGCAGATACGTAAAAATGTGCTTATTGTTGCTGACAATGAAAAGGTAATCTGGGTCTGGCCGATTCGGATAAGCGAGCAGGTCAGGCTCAGCAGCAAGACACAGAAAATCCTCAGGTTGAAAATAGATTAGACACGTATTAATACAGTTTTACTATGGATATCGTAAAAAGGCATTGCGACTGCACAGTCAACAATTTTTGTCATAGCACTACAGGTATAATTGCGCCTGAAACGGATATGTTACACTAATTATGAAAAAAACCCTTGCAAAACAGACCAGCAACAAATAAAGTATCCTGCTCACCTGTTAAAAAGTATTAAAAATCGTATTTTAAGATATTGCGAATTAGGAGATTATGAAATGGCAACAAAGGTTGCAATAAATGGATTCGGTAGAATCGGCAGAGCTGTAACAAGAATTATTATGGAAAGAAACGGCGAATTGGACCTCGTGGCTGTCAATGACCTGTCAGACGCCAAGAGTCTTGCGCATCTGTTCAAATATGATACGGTGATGGGCAAATGGGGCGGAACGGTCGAAGCCAGCGATGGCAAGCTGGTCATTAACGGCAAAGAAATAAAAGTTCTGGCTGTTAAGAATCCGGCAGAGCTGCCCTGGAAAGATATGGGTGTGAAGGTCGTCCTGGAGTCGACGGGAATCTTTCGCACCGCTGAATCACCGAAAGGTGGCTATGCGGACCATATCAAGGCCGGCGCAAGCAAGGTTATGCTAAGCGTCCCGGCAAAAGATGACATCGAGGCAACGATTGTCCTGGGCGTAAATAATGAGAAGCTGACCAAAGACGTCAAATGCGTATCGAATGCAAGCTGTACGACCAACTGCCTTGCCCCCATTTCCAAGGTCCTCAACGATTCTTTTGGTATTGAGCAAGGAGTTATGACTACTATTCACGCTTATACCAACGACCAGAAAGTTGCTGATATGATACACACGGACCTGCGTCGCGCACGAGCTGCAGCGGCGAACATTATTCCCACCACCACAGGTGCAGCCAAAGCCATTGGTAAAGTTATCCCCACGCTTGACGGTAAGCTCGACGGCTTAGCTGTCCGTGTACCTATTCCGGTCGGCAGCATCGTTGATTTGGTGGTTAATGTCAAAAAAGATGTCAGCGTTGATGCTGTCAACGCAGCAATGAAAAAAGCCGCGGAAGGACCTATGAAGGGAATCCTGGTTTACTGTGACGAGCCCATCGTAAGCAGTGACATCGTTAATAATCCGGCTTCGAGCATCTTCGATTCTCTGCTGACAATGGTCAATGGCAAAATGGTCAAGGTCATCAGCTGGTATGACAACGAGTGGGGTTATTCGAACCGCAGCGTCGATATTATGGAAAAAATGGCGGCAATGTAAAGTTAACAGTGAGGACTCGTCCTTATTCGGACGGGTCCTTTTTAATATCCTCTGAAGCGTCGGCAGCATCGGCGTTTTTTCGAAGTTTTTTATAAGCAGGTACTGGATTATGGATAAAAAACAGCTTGAACAGACACTTGTTCTAATCAAGCCGGACGCCCTTAAGAATTCCATCACAGGGTTTATCTTTTCCCAGTTTTCAGAATTTCATACAGGAGCGCGTTTTGCCGCCACCAAGGTTGTTAACGTCAACAGATTCCTCGCGGAAGAGCACTATGCCGAACATAAGGGAGAAGTGTTTTATGAACCATTGCTCGATTATATCACCGGGGTGATTCATTATCCTGAGCATAAAAAATGGAAACGCAGGGTAATTGCAATTGTCTTTCAGGGACCCGGTGTCCTGGAGAAAATAAGGTCGATAGCGGGCCCGACAGACCCGCATGATGCAAGAGAAAAGCAACCTGGTTGTATCAGGTCGCTTGGAACGGTAGTGCCGATAAAAAGAGCAGGTGGCAATATTATTGCTAATCGAATGGACAATTTAATCCACACTTCGGCAACATCCGCTGAAGCCGAACGGGAAATCAAACTCTGGTTTTTACCTCATGACATTCCCCCGTTAATGCGTGCCTATCCTACGGAGGTATGCACTTCTCACTATTATTACAAAGATGGACGGCTTTATGACATTTATGAACCTGATAGTTTGTTTTTACTCGCCCCCGGGGACGTGGTTTGGAAAACCGACATGGAAATTCTCCAGGCCTGTGCCGGGAACGAACCGTCAAAATGCAGATTAAATACTGTTGTAGCAAAATACCTTATCAACAGAAGTTAGAGGTACCAGCAAAGTCACGTTCTGAGAAGAAAAACACAAGGAAATTATTATGGCGAAAAAAACTGTTGCTGATATTGATGTAAAGGGCAAAAAGGTCCTGATGCGGTGCGATTTCAATGTGCCTCTTGATGATAAATGCAATATTACCAGCGATGACCGGATTGTAAAGGCCCTGCCGACTATAAAGAACATCCTGGAGCGAGGCGGTGTAGTGATTTTAATGAGCCACCTCGGCAGGCCCGCGGGTGAAAGGGATGAGAAATTGTCTCTTGCGCCGGTGGCGAAACGTCTGTCTGAGCTTCTGGGACAAGATGTTATTTTTACTGACAACTGCATCGGCGATGATGCAAAAGCCAAGGCACAGTCACTGAAAAGCGGCGACTGTATGCTGCTTGAGAACCTGCGCTTCCATAAGGAAGAGACGATAAAAGATAAAGCCGCGAAAGAAGATACCCAGCTTCGCCAGGCCAAGGACGATTTCGCAAAACAGCTCGCCGACCTGGCGGATATCTACGTGGATGATGCATTCGGCACCGCACACAGGGATAATGCCTCGATGTACACCGTACCTCAAATGATGGAGGGAAAACCACGCATTATAGGTTTCTTGATTGAAAAGGAATTAAAGTTCCTGGGTGATACTGTCAGCAATCCGGAAAAACCTTTCGTTGCTATATTAGGCGGGGCCAAGGTCTCCGACAAAATAAGGGTGATTGAGAATTTACTGGATAAAGTTGACCGCCTTCTGATTGGCGGAGCGATGGCCTATACTTTTTTCAAGGCAGAAGGTCATACGGTCGGTAAGAGCCTGTGCGAAGATGATTTTCTGGATAAAGCGACGGAACTATTGGAGCGGGCCAAGGATGTCGGCTGCGAAATAGTCCTGCCGGTCGATAATGTGGTTGGCAGGGAATTCAAGGCCGGTACAGAGAGTAAAATCGTCAACGAAGATATCGAGGCCGACTGGCAGGGAATGGACATTGGGCCGGATACGATAAAGCTCTTTGCGGAAAAACTCGCTGATGCAAAAACGATTGTCTGGAACGGGCCGATGGGCGTCTTTGAAATGCCTCCTTTCGACGAAGGCACTAAAGCGGTCGCCTTAGCTGTAGCCGAGGCCACCGACAATGGAGCCCGCAGTGTCATCGGTGGTGGTGACAGCGCAAGTGCGGTCGAGAAGCTCAGCCTTGAAGACAGGATAAGTCATATTTCCACCGGCGGAGGCGCTTCACTTGAATTTCTCGAGGGCAAAAAATTCGTCTGCCTCGAAATCCTCGACGAGAAATAAATACCCACTGACTGACACTGATTAGTTTATAAACTAAGGACTGGTTATACCAGCCCTTTTTATTTGACTACACGTAGTTTTGTTGTTAGCATTTAGCAGTTTGGTTCTTACCAATAGTAAATAGTCAATAATAAATAATAAATTACAATGCGATTACCCAGGGCAGGGACAATTGAGGTTGTGCCGTCGATATTGAGCGCGGATTTTGCAAAACTGGCTGACGAGATAGCTGTTGTCGAGTCGGCTGGCGTGAAGATGGTGCATCTGGATGTTATGGACGGCCATTTTGTTCCGAATATTACGATTGGCCCGCCGGTAATTGCCAAGCTCCGCAAGTACAGCAAGCTTGTTTTCGACAGCCACCTTATGATAAGTGAGCCGGATAAGTATATCGAGCACTTTGTCGAAGCCGGTGCTAATCATATAACATTTCACATCGAAGTAGCTGATGAGCCCGAGAAGCTCATCGATAAACTGCACAAGCTCGGCTGTACCGCGGGGATATGCCTAAATCCCGAGACTCCGGTGGAGCAAATAGAAAAAATTGCACCTCTTTGTGATATGGTTTTAGTGATGACGGTCCATCCGGGTTTTGGCGCACAGCAATTTATGCCCGAAGCTGCCAAAAAAGTCATTAAAGTACGAGAAATTGTCGGCCCGGATATACGGATAGAGGTCGACGGCGGAATAGACCCGCAAACCACGCCAATTGTAGTTTCCTACGGTGCCGATACGCTCGTGGCTGGAAACGCAATATTCACCAAAACCGACCGTATCGCCGCAATAAACGCCATACGCCAGGCCGCTAAGTAATTTTCATAGCAATTCCTTCGAATTTTTGTTAAGATTACAAAATCAAAAATTCAAAGTCTGGTGAAATGGTTAAATAGTTACCATTTACCAGTTACCAATCACCAGTTACTATGTAATTTTATATTTGATTTTTTGGGATATGGCTGGAGAAGTAAAATCAAAGTGGAATGGCTTTTCACTGAAGCCGCGTAAAGAGATGCCCGACGGGCTATGGATGCGGTGCGCCGGCTGCGAGCACATGCTCTATAGAGAAAGCGTCGAGAAAAATCTTAACGTTTGTCCGGAATGCAACCATCACTTCAGAATCAGTGCCGAGACCAGAATTAAATATCTGACCGATGAAGATTCATTCCAGCAAATTCTCGGCGACCTGACAACCAGCGACCCTCTTGGCTTCAAATACAGAGGCACTACTTATAAACAGCGTGTAAAAGAAGACGAGAAGAAATCCGGCGCCAAGGAAGCGATGCTAATCGGAAAGGCCTTTATCAAAGGAAGAGGTATTATCCTGGCAGCAATGGAGCCGAATTTCCTGATGGGCTCAATGGGTTTTGTTGTCGGCGAGAAATTCTGCACTGCGGTCGATGAGGCGATGGAGGAAAACCTGCCTTTGGTCGTGGTAAGCTGCTCCGGCGGAGCAAGAATGCACGAGGGGGTGGTGTCATTGGGGCAGATGGCAAAAACTTCCGCGGCTCTGGCAAAATTAGACGATGCCGGAGGTCTCTTCATTTCTGTCCTGACCGACCCGACTACCGGCGGAGTAACCGCCAGCTTCGCGATGCTCGGCGATTGTATAATAGCTGAGCCCGGCGCTCTGATTGGTTTTGCAGGACCTCGAACAATCGCAGAGACTATAAAAGTTGAGCTGCCGGAGGGATTCCAAACGTCTGAGTTTATGTTAGAGCACGGCTTTGTAGATATGATTGTGCACCGCAGGGACCTTCGCAGTGAAATCGCCCGCCTTATTGATTACTGCCAAAAATAGAGCTTATAGAAGAACAAGTTTTATTACATTAGGCCTTGTCTTGATTAGTTTAAGTTATTCACAGCGGAAATTCATAAAATGCCAGGCAAAGAGACAATGACCCCAAGAGAGCGTGTTCTAAAAGCTCTCAATCATGAGATTCCCGACAGGATTCCCATAGACCTTGGAGGATTCCAGACCGGGATTCATAAAAGAGCGTATGCTGATTTGATTGCTCATCTTGGTATGAAGGAAGAGATAGAGACTCTGGACCCCATTCAACAGCTTGCCAGGCCGAGGGAAAATGTTCTGAAGCGTTTTCACGTTGATGTTCGCTATGTATATGCCCACAGCCCTGACAGCTTCAAAGATAAATTTGAGCACAATACACGAGCCGGCAAGTTCTGGCACGACCTTAAAGACGAGTTCGGCGTCATCTGGTCTATACCGGATGACCAACAGCTCTACATGGATATCTCCTATCACCCCTTAGCTGATGCTACCATAGCTGACCTGGATGATTATCCCTTTCCTGACGGTAGCGACAGGGGCCGTTTCACCGGCGTGCGAGAGCAGGCACTGCAAATGCGCAAGGAAACACCCTATGCCATATCGACCGGCACCGGCGGCGGAGTCTATGAGACCTGCTGGAGTATGAGAGGCCTGGAGAGATGGTATACGGATATGGTTCAGAATCCGGAATTTTGCGAGGCGTTACTCGACAAGATGCTCAAATTCTGGATGGATTATTACACCGGTCTTTTAGCCGAGGTGGGCGATATTGTCGATATTGTGATGACAGGCGACGACCTTGCAGGCCAGCATGGACCATTGTTTTCGCCGAAGTTCTATCGCAAAGTTGTCAAACCTCGGCAGAAAAAGCTCATTAAACATATCAAGTCTTTAACCGGCGCAAAAATTTGGTATCACACTTGCGGCTCCTGTATCGAATATATTCCCGACCTGATTGACAATGAAATCGATATTCTCAATCCCATCCAAACTAGCGCCAAAGATATGGACCCGAAACTGCTGAAAGAAAAGTATGGTGATAAGCTGGTTTTCTGGGGTGGCGGGATAGATGCCCAACACGTGCTCGGTATTGCCAAGCCGGATGATATACGAGAGCATGTTCGGCGAAACCTTGAAATCTTCAAGCCCGAAGGCGGATATGTCTTCAGCAGTGCTCACAATATTCAGTTTGACGTCCCTGCCGAGAATATCACGGCATTATTCGACGCTGCATACGAATCCGGCTTCTACGATTAATCATATAATCATAAAATCGCACTTTCACTTCTGAGCTAAAACGCATATAATATGAGGGAAATCGTGTTTGTAGATTACGCATCCTACGTCATTGCGAGCGAAGCAATCTCAATCTATCAAAAAGATCTGACGAAACAATTCCCTTAATCAGGTGAGAATATCCTGTGAATGAATGCCTTGATTGGTTCAAGCCACCCTAAGTAATAAAAAATTGTGAGCAGTGCTGCGAGAAAAATAATAAAAACATAGATCCATTGAGGTATTTTTTTGACAGAAGTCCATATCCTTCGGAGCAGAGTAGTCTTTTGTTCTGTTTCTGCTGGCTTTTCTATAGATGATTGCTTGGATTCAATTGATTTCCAAGCGATTTGAACAAGTCTCATCCAAGAATCGTAAGCGTAATCATTTTGAAGCAGTAAGGAACTTACTGCACAGCGACTATTACTTAAGATGTTATCTATCGGCTGCCAAGACCACTTCTCAAATTTCGTGATATTGAGATCTGCCTTTTCTGTGTTAGCATCAGTCAACAACCACATTATCAAAATAATACATCGTGCATCATCTTCTGGGATGGCTCTTTGTTTTTCGTATTTTTTAACCAAATGTTGCCGAACTTTACCGAAGCATCTAGCCTGAGATATTTGGCGGCCTTTTATATTCTTGCAATACTCATCCAGCCATTTACCAGCCCCTCTGTAAGTGTTTGGGTGCTTTCAGATATCAATTGATATCTGACTAAATAAATGCTGATCTTTATCCTTACCCATATATTAAATCCATTCTTAATTATTGAGGTTGACTGGCGCATTTTGCTTTATTGCCATAAATTTTTGGCCGATATAGTTTTATCGGCTTTTATTATATAATCCTTCAATTAAGGGTTGCAAAGAAAAGCTGGATTCTATTAAAGGGAGGATTGGGCAGATGCTATTAATAATAGCTATAGCTATTATCCTTTCATTGATTCTCATATGCAAAGTCAGCCACGATATAGAAAAGAATAAAAGAGGTAATTTAATAAGACGGAGAGAAAATCCGTCAAAGTGTCCGGAGTGCGGATATTACAAATGGTTTTTTGTACCTAATTTTTGGAATCGCACAAGAAGCTCTATTTGTGAAGACTGCAATGCTAAAAAACTCAAAGCTTTTAAGGAGAGACAAAAAGACATACGGCAAAATCCTTTCGAACCACGATACATTCCATTAGAAAACGGTGGATACGCAATTGTAGAGAATAGGGATTATGATAGTATAATCCAGTATAGGTGGTACAAGAATAAGGACGGATATGCTGTTACGAAAGATTATTGGGGTGAAAGAGTCTCAATGC
>CAYWUO010000016.1:0-20931 GCA_964461285.1 uncultured Pirellulales bacterium | reverse complement strand
CATTTCCTTCGAGCGATAAATCGAGCTCGATACCTCAAGCGGATAGTTGTAGTCGTATTCGGCCACAGTCCAGTCATATTTAAGTATAGAATCCGTGACCTTTTCGAACAGGGGTCGTTTTTGTTTGGTATCAGTCATATAACAGTAAGTGGTGTTTTCCCCTAACCGTAGAGAAAAACCAATCGCATCTTTTTCTCGACCCAGAGCAGCAATTGCATCGCCGATGTGAAAATCTCCGGTAAAGATATTATCGTCAACCAGAAAAAGGATGTAGTTACAACTCTCTAATACGGATAAAACCTGGTCTCTGAAGTTGTCCTCCTCAATAAAATTGACACCGGGGAAGCTGCTCTTTAATTCAGCATACTGTCCGGCATGCAATTCGCTCGATGCTTTGTACAGCACGGTCAAATGTACGTTCTCATGGTTGCGGCAATGCAGTAAAAAAGATTCGATGGTCGCTTTTAACTGCAAGGAGCGATCTTTGCTAAAGATCAATCCGCCGATCGAACCGGACGATTTGGGCGTATCAAATACAGCTTTACTCGGTTCGGTGATGTGCAATGGTTTCTTGCTTCCTATCAAATAATGATTGCCTGGTAGATGTGCAATCGGATATTCTGTCCAGGCGATATCCGTTCTGCTCTTGGCCAGATGAGCAAAATAGCTTAAGTTGTCCACCTCACCAAACTTACCCTGATATGCAATCAGATGATAATCTGCATCCGTAACCAGATTCAATACACGGTCCCTGATTTTTACGGGCGCTTCACTTATCGACCAACTTGCTATAAAGGCACAGCCAGTAATCTTGTGATTCAATTGCTCAGTCAGTTTGTCCAAGTCAGAAAGTAGCACTATGCTTCTGGAGGCATCTGAAGTATTATTATAGCTAATGCACTGTCCAAGGCCTACGCAATGGAGAAAGTACTCCTGCAGTGCACTGAATTCAGGAAGGTCGTAAATGATATAGCGACCATTAAAGCCAAGCTGATATGCCAACCTGCACATGCTTCCATAGCCGCCACCAAATTCCACAATCTGAGTCAATTGCTCTATCCGACATTCGGTGTTCTGTTCAAGCCGTGCCAAACTGTATGCATGATGTATTAAATTGCCACTGCTTTCAGGATATGCCTTATATCGCTTTAAATTACCTATCGGTGATTCTCGAAGGGCCTTTTGCCATCTGCCCCAATTGGGCAGACTCTGCAAAAACTGCAACTCCTCAATTTTAGCTTCGTGGAACATCGTTTTTATAATAGGATTCCAATTAAGAAAATTGCTGAGGTCATCATGCAACATCATTTGACGAATACTATTACTGTATTCAATCCATTCGGTCTCAGCCTGTGAGTTGTTCACAGCAGTACAACGTTCAATTTGACTTATTCTTTTTCTGAGTAACCTGGCAGATTGCTGTTGAACTTTCGGGATTCTTTTTTGACGGTCCGATGTTAAATTTTTCTGCTTTTCGACTTTTTTTAAGCTCTTGCTGTCGGCTGGTTGCTTACGGTCATCAGGAATTATGCCATGTTCTTTCCAGGCCTTTGTGTTTTGATTCTGGCAGTACTGAGCAACAGAATCCTTCGCTAAACTTGGAACAGCAATTATGACATCTTCGAAAATCACAATATATCTGGCATTATTTTTTGAATTAAGAGTGCTTATTACTGTATGAATGTCAGGCCATTGCTCTATTGGATGGGGATCTGGTGGCGGGGACATAAACAATCTTGCATCGTCAATAAAGATAAAATGCTCGTGTTCGGAGCTATTTATTATCTTAATTTCCTCAATTAGAGGACATTGTTCACTTTCTCCATATGTTGGCCCCCCACTCCAGTGAGCGTCAAGCCAAAAGATAGCTGGTTCACCAAGCTTGGCTACTATATCACCAAGCTTTTCTCTGCTATGGCCGTATATAAACCCTATGTTTTTAATATGGCGGTATCTTTCAATAGCCTTTTTGTGAAGGCTTTTAGCTACTTCGATTGTTATGATGTGGTCAAAAACTTCACTTGCCCAGTATGCCGTATCGCCCAGATATGTTCCTGTCTCAATAAAAGTCTCAATGCCATAAGTCTCTTTCAGCTTAGAGATAAGTTCTGTCGGTGGACCAAGACGCACTATTCCCATAACAACAGCCCTCGGAAATTAAATACCACCATAATATAGTGGTATCGAATGTTAATATTTTCTGCGAAGGGCAATCCGGCGGCCGCTATATACCTTCACGATAAACGTGAAGTGTCTTTCTGCCTTTGCGAATCCCGCTTAGCTGTTTGCTTGTTTCGGCTTTTTGAGCTGATATGGCCAGGGATAATTGTTCGTATAGTTTTTTCAAATTTTCCCTTTGATTTTCAAAGTCAGCTCTCTCGGGAATTCCCATCTTCGCGATTTTTTCTACGACAGTATCGGCCTGTTTGCTTAAAGCTTCGACGCCACTGATGTCGCCCCGTTGAGCTAATTCCAACTTTTTTTCTAAAAGGTTCTGTAGCTCATCTAAAAGGGATATCTGCTTATCCAAAACAGCATCAGCACCATTAATACTCATTCAACTTGTGCTCCTGCTTGTCTTGCTTTTGCCAAATTATGTTCGACTTCCTCCAGTAGATTTGCCGCGTCTTTGTTGTCAGGGTCCAGAGCCAAGAGGTCCGCAAGGAGCTTTTTGGACTGCTCATACCTGCCGTCTTTCATATATAATGCCGCCAGCGGGAACATAACGGAGGTATCACCCGGGTGGGTATTCAGATATACTTGCAGATAGTAGGTAATCTGTATGAAAGTGCCCATCTGGCAGGACGTCTGAAACAGGCCAAGAAGAGCTATCAGGTTATCACAATCCAGCTCCAGAGATTTAAGATACATTTTAGAGGCCTGCTCGTAATCGGCTCTCTGTTGAGCGACCATAGCCAGACCTGTATAGGCCTTGACGCAATTGCAGTCCAATCTACAAGCAACTCTGAAAGCTATTTCAGCATCGTCCAAAAGATTCTTCTGCATGGCCACTACTCCAAGACCGACATAGGGCCCAGATTCATCAGGTGCTAATGTAGCTGCTTTTTCGTAGCTTTGCTGTGCTTGTATATAGTTGCCAACGGAGTTGTAGCAGTCGCCAATTTCCTGCAGGGCTTCATAATGCTGAGTTACGTTATCCTGTTGAGAGGTCTCATTTTGCGACTTGTTGTAAAATGGATTTTCCTGGCTGAGGTTGTTTTTTGTTATATCCATAACGGTTCTTTTCCTTCGAGTATTTGTTCAGCTTGTTCAAGTAATTTAATCGCAGGCTCAAACTCCTTTTTTGCCCTTTTTATTTTGGCCTCTAATAGAAGTGTGTCTACTACAGGACGTTGTTGGTTGATTTCACAGCATAGCTGCTCTGCTCTATTGAAGTTACCGGCGTTGAAAAAAGCTCTTGCTGTCAGTGTTTTCATCCACAGTTGGTTTTGATAATTCTCTGCGATATATTCAGACATCCGGGCTGCCTTCACCCATTTGCCGTTTTTTTCTGCTGAGATGGTCTGTTCGAGTAATTGGTCAAACTGGAAAGGAATTTCCTCGGCAACCACGCGTCTAATTAAAATGCCAGCTGCTCTTAAAGATTCGCGAATTTCCAAAGGCGAAAAATTTTTGCGTGCGTTCACAAGCTCATCTTTTTTTACTACAATTGACCAGAGCTTTTCTGTTGAACCTTCCAGCTCAAGTCCTTCTCGCATAGAAGGACTATTAATCAGGGCATAAAGAGAATCTTCCAACCAAAAATTTCTTATCGGAAATCCGCTCGGTACTATTGCAACGTATTCGCCGTCACATTGAGCAACAGCTGTATCTATCCGCTGGGCCTGAGCTGCAGATGAATCTATTGGTACGTTGATTATGTTCGGCATATCTATATTTAGACGCTCAAAATCATTCTGTGGCATAGGAAGATAAATCTCATGCGGATAGAAGGTATAATGCCGGATAAATTTAAGAGTTTGCTTTGCCTGCTCGTCCAGTTGCTCAGTAACAAAAATGATGGATAAATCTTTAATTTTTGACCAGGGTTTGGCGGGCCTCGCAGCTCGTATTGTCAGGACATTTCTTAGATATTCGTTTTTATCTCGACGCTGCTGAACCGATATCCTGTCGCATTCACCGATGGGATGGCAATACTCACCTGTGATTTCGTATACGTGCTGAAAGTCTGAGAAAAAGGCCAATCTTCGGATGATGTCCCAATCGATTAGAACGTTAAGCTCCTCGTTATAGAGGCCGGTTTTTTCGATTAGGGCTCGGTGGTGCATAAGGGATACGTGCAGAACATGATTAAAATACAGAATTAAAAAGCGGTCGAAGTCCCTGCTTACTTCAACCGCTTTGCTGAGGATTTGCCGTTTGCCGTCCGGCATAACATTGCAACACACTTTGTACAAGTCGCTGTACGCAACTTGACAATCAGTTTGGTTTTCAAGGACATCGACTAACGTTTCGATATGATGGGGATAATATAAATCATCATCGTCAAGATAGGCGATATATTTACCTTCAGCCCTGTTTAAGGCCTGGTTGAGACAAAATGCCTTTCCAAGGTTTTCCTTTCCGTAGATGTAATTTAGCCGGGAGTCGTTAAATGAATCAATTATGTTTCTTACGTCCTGGCCACCATCATTGACTACAATAACCTGCAAATTTGTGTAGCTTTGCTGTAAGACACTGGTGACGGCCTCAGCCAAGAAACGGGGCCTGTTAAAAGTTGGAATAAGCACACTGACAACCGGCCCAATCTTTCTGTCATGGTTCTCTGCCATTGCAAGGTTATCCAAGTCAGTTTTCAATCAACATTTTATTCGAATCTACTTCGGCTTCGAATTGGATGAAAAGGTCATTAATATTTCTCAACTGATTTTCCAGCGGGTAGTTTTCCTCGACGAATCTGCGATACTTCTGTGGTTCGTATGTTTCGGAAAGAATTTGTCGACAGAAATCTTCGGATATATTGAACAAAAATTCAGATGAGAATATCTGGTCTGACCCGGGGAAATTATGAATGACTGGTTTTAGGCCACATGCCATCCCTTCCAATATCCCCATACCCTGGCTTTCTCCGATACTGCAGGAGATAATATAGTGTTTGTCCTGCAACCAGGAATTTAAATCTTGCTGCCAGCCGTCGAAAAACACCACGTCTGTAAGCTCAAGTGCCTGCACCATATACCTGATATACTGCTCAAGCATTTTGTCCTGAAAGGCCCCTGCAAAGAACAGCTTGTATTCCGGGTCGAAGTAGTGTAGCTTTTGCATGCATTGCAAAAGGAACATAGGATTCTTTCTCATATTCAGATAGCCCACATAGGCGAGATTTTTGCCGTTCTGCCTGTCAACAAACTTAAACTTATCAAGATTGACACCGTTCGGAATTGTGACAAGTCGTGTTCGATTTTCGATGTCCGGCACCTGGTCAAGAAGAGCATCTTTGACAAACGAGTTGCCGACAATAATCAGTATATCGATGTTTTCCCACTGGACCTGGCTTGGCCAGTTATTATAAGCTTCGAAACGGTGAAGTCTGACAATATTTTTGCAGACCTTTGGCAGCCTTGAAGCGGCTACCGCAAGATTAGTGCACCACTCAAACCAGGAAATGTCGCTACATTTCATCAATTCGTAAATCTGTTCGATACTTTGGTCTTCACATAATTGTGTTTGGTACCGACGTTTGGTGAATTCGTAAATATCTGTCAGGAACTTTAAATCACCGGTTAATCCGCTGAAGAAGGTTATCTTTGGTCTTTTGCTGCGAATCACATCTATCATCGGGTTCAAGACTTCCTGGCCGGGGGAGATTCGAAGCGAGCGAAGCAGAGTTTCGATTGCATCGAATTTATTGCCTTGTTCTAAAGATACATTGGCGGTCCTATTAAGTACATCAGCATTTAATATGCCCAAGTTTTGCATCTCGTCAAAAAGCTGCATAGCTTCATTTGCTCTGCCGACCGAGAGATACGCTTCCACTAAATTCCAAATTATTTCAGCAGAACCGCCCTGAAGGTTCTTTGCTTTAACAAGAAACTCGATTGCCTCATCTGAACGTCCAAGGCAGTAGAGAATCGCTCCTAAATCGTTTAGTGCCTGTGCATCATCCGGTGCGGTGCGTAGATGCCCCTGGATGTTGCTGAGGGCCTCTTCATACTGACCAGCTTCAGCTAATTTCAGGGCACTCTGATAATTGTTGAAATTCTTTTCCATTGTTATCCTTTAGCTTACTTTTAATTTTTAAGCTAACGGCCTCAGAGGCAAATAAGTAGTATAAGTGCAAATTTCGTGCCGTTTGCTTATAACTGTATATATTTGCGATTTTGCAGCGTTGGCCCAAAATCTCGTATAAAAATCAAACATTTTTGCCGTTCAAACAGCTAATTTTCCACAATTTTAGATATCTGCATCCAGCGGTTATTCAATGAAGTCCAGCAGCGACAAGGACATAAGTCTTGCAGCCATTGATAACGACATTTGGTATAGGACCTCATGTTGAGATATATCTATAGCAACTTGCGTGATATCTACTTCCTGCAGGCGAGTTGCTTCATCCTCAGAGTTATATTTTAGGTTCATAAGAGTTTCTTTGAGATTGTCTAAAAAGCCGACTTTTGCACCAAGGCTGGTTTGGTCCTGAACCAGAAGATTTATCATTTCATCCAATGAATCTAATGACTTAGTCTGCAGTTCATTCAATTGGACGTCCGAAAGCTCTCTCTCGTTTTGCAATATATCCCGGATTGTTATAAGCGTGTTAAAAATATCGTAAGTCCCTGGTATTCGGACGAGCTCTACGCCGGTATTGCTCAATTCAGTAGTGTCAATATATAAAACTCGCCCGGTTCTTGAATCTGTTACGGCCTGGTTTTTATCCCCATTGGACGGGACAGTTACATAGCTTGCCCCATCGTCAATAGACAGTTTATAATTGGAGCCATCGTGGATTACCGTCAGCCACACGTCGCCCTTGACGCTCGAAGTTCCGGTACCTGCTTTGGCGCCGGTATCACCCAGAAAAATCGGGGCCCTTCGGCTATCAGCACAAAACATACTGTTACCTGCGTAAGAAGCACTGACCAGAATGTGAGGTGCTACTTCTATTTTTCTGTCCTCAGCGCCTCCTTGATAGGTTACTTTGGTAATTTCTCCATTAGTGCGTTCTACAACATAGGGAGCCGATGATGTATTACTTCCTCCAAATAGATATTGGTCCATATGCTTGGTATTGGCCAATAAAACTATTTGTTCAAGTGCGTCGTTGATTACTTCCGCCATTCGTTGTTGTCCCTCCTGGTCGTAGATTCCACTGGCAATTTGAGACAGACGCGTTTTGGCTTCTGTTAGGATTGGCAGCATATCTCCAACAATCGCAGAGGAAATCTCGAAAGTTGTAATGACGTTCGATAAATTATCCACGTAATTTTCCAAAGTTCTTTGTTGAGAGTTAAGCCCTAAGATTTGATATGCAGTGGAAGGTTCATCGGAGCATCGATTTATATAAGAACCGGTGGATACCTGCTCTTGAAGGCGAGTTAGAGCCTCGGTTTGCAAATGCAATGCAAAGCTGATATTATTGTATATGTTATTCAGTGTCCCGCTCATTATAATCCCGGAAATAAATTTTTAAGTTGGGCTGTTACACAATTTCCATAAGAGTTAAAATCGTGGATTGAATAGTATTCAAATATTTGGCCATAGCCTGAAACATCTGCTCGAAAACCAGCATCTGAGCAGCTTCATCGTTTATATTGACACCACTTATTTCACTTTGCTGACCGGTAAGGTTATGAACTATCGCTTCAACATTGTCCTGTTGAATTTGCTTGACAAAGAGCTGTTGGCCGATTTCCGTAACCAACTGGTGATAGAACTGCACCGGCGTCATTTCATTCAAACTGCTTACAGATTCATCATTTAAAGCTGCTAATCGT
This sequence comes from uncultured Pirellulales bacterium, assembly GCA_964461285.1. Classification (GTDB taxonomy): domain Bacteria; phylum Planctomycetota; class Phycisphaerae; order Sedimentisphaerales; family Anaerobacaceae; genus CAZBWE01. The sequence goes on along the minus strand of CAYWUO010000016.1, from coordinate 12,979 downwards.
AAGGTATTGTTGTTGTCCGTCATATCCGGACCCAGAGAAGTTCCTATTCTACCTGGAGAAGAGGATATATCAGAACAAACCGCCATGTCTGATGCCTTACTTCCGGAGAAAAAAGTATTAAGTCCAGTCGCTGCCAGCAGGCCTGTTGTATCACTATCGGCAAAGGCATCAATCTCGAAACTGTCACCTGCATTTAAGTCACCAACGCCTAAAGCTGCTTTGATTCCATTGCCTATATCGAGTTTATCACCTGCTGCATAACCGGAACCAATATTCAAATTTGCAACAAATTCACCGATACCATTTCTTACTTCAAGTTGCATATCGCCGTTGCCTACCACTCCTGTGTCTATCACAGTGAAGGTGAAAGTTTGATTCTCAGTTCCTGTATAAATACCCGAAACGGATATGTTTGGCGGCGATGTGCCGGAAAGATTGCTCGTAGTCGGCTCGGGTAGAACGCAGGGAAGAAAGTCAAATTTGTAATTTGCATCGGACTGTATGTGTAATCGCGATTCTGCAACCGACGCAGTTAGACCGGTAATTGCCGAGATGTCCGCGGCAATCGAGGTTAACGAATCTGTTGATGCGTTGATATCAATTTCATGTCGTGTTATTTGGCCCGTGCTCGTATTAATGACTCTTATATATATTTGTCCATCGGTTACAGGTGGTTCGAAATCCGCCAGGTCTTCGCTAGGCATTTGCCAGCCCGTCAGTTCCGTAAATGAGCCTTCAGTACCTACGGCTTGAACGTGATATTTATTTACCTGTTGAATAATTGCGTTTGCCAGACTATCGAGGTCGTTGCGAATTTCAGCTAAAGTACGGTTCTTTAAAGTTATCAGGCCCCCAAGCTGACCGCCTTGAACATCGGTATCGTAATTAAGTGCCCCAGCCATCGAAAGGCCCAGCATGCCTTGTTCTCTCAAACCCACTTCCAATTCGGCTGTGGCGGTGCCGACTACCGCAGGTAGACCGGCTATGCTGACATCAACTACTCCATATTCTCGATCTTGGGTCTCTATAGCAATTAATGTAGACAGCTCATTTATGAGCTGGTCTCTCTGGTCACGCAGATTGTTTGCAACCGCGCCAACTATTTCCGTTCTTTCTATATTGTCGTTAAGTTCAGCAATCTGAGTTATTATTGTATTAATTTGTGCGGTGATGTTTTCAGCTTCTAATCTAATCTGTGTTTCCAAAGCGGAGAGACACTCACTTAATGTTCTAAATTGATTAGCCAGAGTTTCGGCGGAGGTTATAACCTGATTTTGCCAGATGGCTTCTGCCGGATGAGCGGAAAGGTTTTGTAATGCGTTAAAGAATTCATCAATAGCTGCACTCAAACCGCCTTCGGTTGAAAGCTCTCCGAATGTAGTTTCAATTGTACGAAGTGTAGTAAATTCACGTGAAAGTTGACCCAAGAACGATTGTTGTCTGAGAATCTCCTGTTCCAGAAGGGAATTAATCATCCTTGTAATGCCGCTAATCTCAACTCCTCCTCCAATTAGTACAGAACCCTGCTGAGATGAGTATGCAGGGCTCATCTCTACCCTTTGACGGTGGTAGCCCTCAGTAGCTGCATTAGCAATATTGTTGCCAATCACATCAAGCGCTTTCTGAGCAGCATCAAGGCCGCTAAGTCCTATGGAGTAACCTTCCATTTTTAGTCCCTATCTATATCCTACACTAATTGAACCTAAGCTTAATTGCCCCTGCCGTTTTGCTTCGCAAAAGCGAAGCTGCGGGGGAATCAAAATCGCAAATTTACAAATGCCTTGCTGATCTGCCGTTTAGTTACACCATTGCTGCCGTATGTAACTGTTTCGGGCTCACCAAGCCCAAGAATACTTTTCAAAAGCAGGTTATTGAATCTGGCGCACTCTGATAAAAGCAGGGCGGTACTTATATGCTCTTTTTTCAGTTCCTTAATCAATTCTTTTAGCTTTGTCTTTTTAAGGGTTACCTGAGCTTTTTTTTCTTCCGGCATATCAGCTTCGAGCATGGATAGCGTCATTTTTTCAAAGTCGCAGTTGAAAATACTCGCCAAATCTTTTCGTATTGATTGACGCTTTAGCTCATGGTCTTTATAGCTATTTGTTTCAGACTGGATGCGTTCAAGCAATTTACCTAAAGCAACATCGTCGCGTTTGATAACCAAACTGCGTAGCTCATTTAAATAAGACACACTTTGTTGCGTATGCTCGATGTCTTTATCGAGAGCAGCCAGCAGCTCATCGACTTTATCTTCTATTTCAACTTCTGCTGTTTTCATATACTCTTATCCAGCAACTCTGCCTTTTGGGTGGTTTGCTCAGTATTGGTTAAAGATTGATGTATATCCTTCCAAAGTCCCAAACCTCCGTTATTTGCAAGCTCCTGTGCCAGGTAAAACCAAAAGATGCCGTGAATTTGCTGGCAGGGGCCATCTTTGTCGAAGCCCCAGTCCCCGATAGTATTTTTCATCTCGTCCAACAGCTTGTTGATTAAAAGGGATTCGAAATCTTTAGCCACTTGTTTTTTTCTTTCTTCTGTGGCAAAAGCAGTCTTGCCTAATTGCTTTAGCGGCATCGGTTTTACGGCAGGTTCGATTAGTATTGGTTCCAGGTTATCCATAAAATTACTCTTTTGTCAGATTTTTCGATTTACTGCTTAATAGTCCCATTTACATTATCACCAGCTTGGCTTGAAGGGCGCCGGCTTTTTTCAAGGCATTAAATATAGCTATCAGGTCTGTAGGTGTTGCTCCTATGGCATTTAGGGTTTTGGCCAACTCTGAAACGGTAATCGACCGGGATACAGGAATTAAATAAGCTTCCTTCTCCTCAACACCTATCATTGTGTCCGGAACTTTTTCCGTTGTACCGGCATCTGAGAAAGGAGCGGTTGGCTGGGAAACAATTTCGGTCTCTTTGATTTTTACGACAAGGCTGCCCTGAGAAATAGCCACTTCTGATATACTGACATTTTCTCCAACCACAATAGTGCCTGTGCGTTCGTTAATAACCACTACTGCAGGGACATCGACCTTGACTTCTTTCTTTGTAATATCATCGATAAAGCCGGCTATATCAGTATGGCTGATTTTATCGGGAACCTTGACTTTGATTGTGCCAGCGTCAACTACTGAGGTAGTATTTGGATAAATTTTGTTTATGACTTTGCTGATTCGCTCTGCGGTTGTAAAATCGCTGTTTCTGAGATTAAGCGTTATGATTCTATGGTCACCGATGCATTCGACAAATGAGGCAATTTCCTCCTTTTCAACAACCGCACCGTTTGGAATTCGCCCGACCGTTTGGTGGTTTTTTGTAATTGAAGCTTTATCGCCTGCTGCTGTCCAGCCGCCAATTGAGACACCACCCTGGGCTATGGCATAGACCTGGCCATCGAGACCTTCTAATGGTGTCGGTAAAAGCATCCCGCCTTGAAGGCTTTTGGCATCTCCAATAGCAGAGATATCAACGTCAATTTGTGAGCCTTCACGGTCAAAGGGCCCCAGCTCTGCTGTAACCATAACTACGGCGATATTGCCGCTGCTCAGATCGGAAGGGGCAAGAACTATCCCTGAGTCTCTTAATATGCTTGTCAGTATTTGTCGTGATAGTATAGTAGTGTCACCGGTGCCTGCAAGACCAATCACTAATCCGACACCTCTGAGTGGATTGCTTCGAATCCCGTGAATATCGACGATATCTTTAATTCGCTCGCCTTGCCCGGCATTAACAAGAAGCGATAAGATTATAAGAGCGTACGTTATGAGTGTCTTTGTTGTGTTTTGCTGTTTTACTGTTATTCTTTCTGTTGCTTTCATTAGCATTTGCCTTCAAGAATGTAAACAAACGATATACTTAAAATGGCCAGCAAATATCAAATATCCTGCCGAGCCAGCCTGGTTTATTATATGGAGCCGAAATACCAGAATTTTTTGTAATAATGCGAAAGTCTGCAACCTGCTCACTTTTTACCGTGTTATCAAATTCGATGTCACTGGGCCTTACTACTCCACTTACCTCGATGGTTTGTATGTCACCTGCAATATTACGGTGACGTGTTCCCATTACCACAAGGTTGCTATTAGGTAAGACGTCTACAACGACTACGGTGATACGGTCGACGAAACTCCGTTCATCTTTATAATCAGCTTTGCTTTTTAGCTCATTAGAGGATTCGGCGGACATTGTAAAACCAGGCATACGAGGTAACAGGTTAAAGTTAGGGGTCCCAATCCCAAGCTCGCCGTTAAAAGAGGAAGACTTATCGGTTTTTTTGTTAAGGTCTCTTTTTGCTTTGTTATCTACTTTGCTGTCTTCACTAATTTTGATTGTCAGGATATCTCCTATCTGATGAGCTACATCATCAGCGTATACATCTCTCGTGTTCTTTGGTCTTTTAGCCCAGATAGAACCTGCCTTCGAGCAATCGGCCATACACAAAAGTAAAACCATAAAAATTAATATAAAGATTACTTTGTTGCGCATCGTTTTACCTTTCAGAATATAGGTTCAGCGGTTCCGTCTTCATTGATTTTGGCTAAAAATATTTGTTGCGAGTCTATATTCCGGACTTTTATATATTCTCCCGTCCGGCCATCTTGCATAGTTCTACCGACGGCTGTAACCAGAAGGCCAGGTTTTACGACTCGAATGATAATATTTTGATTTCGCTTAACGATAACTGCCGGCTTGGCAGCAGATACCATATTTGGATGTATTATGGTGTTTTTTGGTAGCCGACGTTTAGCGATAAGGCCGTAAGGGGGGCTCCACTCACCGGATTCCGGATAATTCGAGACCGTGTTTTCTATTTTTGTATTTTCAGGGCTGATAATCGCTCCTGCTGGAATATCAACCAGAGTAACTGCTTTACGGCAGTTGTATTTTAGACGGAATGTTACTTTACGCTCATCTATTTGTTTGCCGTTGTCAAGCAGAGCAACCTGTACTTTAGCCAGATTTGTTGTGCTGTTTTTGATTAAACATGGGACAATTTTTATATCCTTACTTGTTTCAGGTAAAACAAAGTCATTCGGTACCTGCACAGGCGTTAGTTGGCTAATAGAGTCAGCAGGAGGATTTTTTCTTAAAAATGTTGTTGCCAGCTCGACGAGTTCACTGCCTTTGATAACTTGCTCTTGTCGCTTAACTGAGATTTTTTCCGCGCCGGTTAATGTTACTGTTGATGCAGGTATTCCGTTGCAGGCCAACCTGCTTAGAACCATGAACCTGTCGATGATAACTTTTTGGCCTGGTATTGAAACCCGCCCTAAAGCAATTTCACCAGCTTTAGCTAAAAGAGAATCTTCGCCCCGGATAATGCTGACCTGGCCTAACCTTATGGTGCTATCCTTGATTACAACCTCTCTTGGCAAATAAATCTGCAACGCGGAAATTTTCTTTATATCAGCAGGTTTGATATTTGCGAGTACCTGGCAGGAGAATATGCATGTCAAAAGTACACAAGCTAAAAGAATCTTTGTGTTCTTGTATTCGGGTGCTCTTATGTTTTTTCCTTTGTTCATGAAAAGTCCTTATCTGATAATGTTGTTTGCTGTACGTAGCATATCATCACCTACCCTTATGGCACGTGAGTTTATCTCGTATGCTCGTTGGGCTGTTATAAGATCGACCAATTCGGTTATCATCTGGACGTTGGATTTCTCTAAAAAACTTGATTGTATAGAGCCTAAACCATCTTGTCCTGCTGTGCCGGTTATTGGCGTACCGCTTGCCTGGGTTTCGGCATATAAATTATTTCCTTCGCTGGAAAGCCCGGATGGATTTTGAAATCGAGCCAGCTGAAGGGTACCTACGACTGATAATGTTCCTGCAGAATCGGTAACATTAACGCCTCCATCTTTTTCTATGCTTATCGATACTGCATCGCTTGGAATAGTAATTGACGGTTCTATAACGTAACCATTGGTTGTAACCAATTCGCCGTTGGCGTTTACTTGCAGCGAGCCGTCACGGGTATACTTTATATCGCCGTTTGGCATAGTCACTTGTAAAAAGCCGTCACCAGCAATAGCTATATCAAGGGGCCGACCTGTATTTTGAAGCTCACCTAGGGTAAAAACCTTGATTGTAGATGCAGCGTGTACTCCACTACCTATCTCCAGACCACTGGGGCTGTTTATGCCTGATGCCACTTCTGTACCCGGCTCTTTCATCTTAATATAGAGCAGGTCCTGAAAATTAATTTGGCTTCGTTTGAAACCCGAAGTGTTAATATTGGCGAGATTATTGGCAATTGTATCTACCATCATTTGCTGGGCTGTCATACCCGTTGCCGCTGTGGAAAATGCTCTTAACATATTATTGCTCTCCTTATCTTATAGATTGCTAACCCATAGCCACATTCATAATACTGCTGGAAGCTTCCTTTTGGGCCTGAATGAACTTCATATTTGCTTCGTAGAGTCTGGCTACCATTATCATATCCACCAGCTCATCAATAATCTTAACGTTGGATGCTTCCTGGAAACCCTGTTTTACAATGATATTTTCAGCTGTAATCGGGGTTATATCTTGCTCAGGCATTCGATAACAATTCAGTCCAGTCGGCACGAGTTTGTTTTCATCGTCTTTGAAATCAACGAGTCTGAACTTTCCTATAACAGCATCGCCCGTGCTTATATTTCCATTGCTTGAAACATTAAGTTTTGCAAGTTCTACATTTGGAGATATTGTTATTGGCCCGGCTTCGCCTGCTACAATCCTGCCTTCAAAATCTACTATTTGACCGTTTTGATTTATCCTGAATGTACCATTGCGGCTGTATACCGGCCCTGCAGGAGTCTCTAAAACAAAAAAACCTTTACCGTATAATGCTAAATCAAGTGACCTGCCTGTTTCAGTTATATTGCCCTGAGAAAAATCAAGTGCAGAATTCAATTCAATAGTGCCGGGAGAATATGACTGCTGTCCCGATTGTTGCGCTTCAAGGGCCCTTGAGAATGCGTTGCTAATACGCTTGTATCCGGATGTGCTTACATTAGCCAGATTATGCGTAATTATGTCAAATTCCTGCGTTAACGCTTCAACGCTTGAACTAACCTGGGATATAATGTCTGACAATTTAAGCTCCTTAAACTGCTGCTGTTTCCAGGGCATCTTCTTTTGTGTTATGCCTGTCACCGGCAGAATCTGGTGATTTCTGGTCCGAGCCGTTTGCTTTCAACGAAGCTGAATTGGTGGCACATATTAGCTCATTAACGTCTGAATCACTCAATCCGGTTAATTCAACTGCTATTGAAAAACCGCTTTCTGTAGCTTTACTATGTCTAACCTCCCCGATATCTTCTACTATTTTAAACATTATTTGCTTTGAATCTTGGTGAAGTGACGTCGCGTTTTGCTGTTTTTCTTCATCCAGTTTAAACGCTATCAGAACTCTGTCACCTGCCTTAACTTCCAGTGGGATATCCATACGCAGGCCAGGACCAGCCAACTCTGTAACAACCACGGGCACGAATTCCGGCAGCGCCCAGTGGCTCCGAAAAACTTCATCTAAAGTTTGTTTTGAGGAGAAATTGCCTTTGGAGTCGTCACCTTCTATGATAACATCTTTTGAGAATGGAAAAGTGGCAACAAAGGCAGGTTTATTTACCGGGACCCTTAAAAACCGCCGGCGATTAATGAACCGCACGTTATCATTATGATTCAAAACCAGAATATCACCATTAGAGCTAACCGCGGTAGTATCAAATTCCCAAACCGAAGCCCCAAAATAATAACGTGCCCGCCAGGACTCACCTGGTAAGCTTTCTAATGTTTTTGCCAATTTAACAGTAAGCTCCAAATCGTCGTTTTTTATGACGGCAGATTCCATTGTGGAGAGATTGCGGCTCTTACGGCGGGTAATGTGCAGGTTTTTCCCTACCGGGATTTGCCTGCTGCTCAGTTTTCTTGCCTTAGTTGCGATACCTATTGAGGTGGGTGCTTGTTTCTGGAAGCCGAGCTTTTCTCGCAGGTGAACCAGTTCGGTTTTTAACTGTTCGCTTTTATCAGTTTCTTGCTGCTCATTAAGGCTTTCTTCTACTATTATGCCGGTGCCGCGGTCAAAGGCACCAGCCGTAGTAAAAATTGCTTCGCTTTGTTTCAAGCCTGCTTTATTTGCAACATCCATCAGAATTTTAGACTCTTGTTCGCTCAAGCCGCTCTTCTTGGAATACTCATCAAATAGGCGATTGCTGTGTGTTCGCTGCTGTTTAATTTGATGTAAACTAACTATTACCAGCAACGCGATTAATATAATTATGGTGACTACTGTAGCGACAATAAACCAGCGTCCGGAGAAAAAGCTTCCACTTAATCGACCACCTGCTGCATCCCACCGTTCTATTGGCGTAAGAGCTGAAATAGAAATGTTTAACATAGTCGCAATGATGGGAACTGTAGTCATCTTAGCTTTCTTAAATGGTCTACCTTTGAAACTGAGACTCTCGAATCAAATTTTATCTGATAAGATTGCTCAACTCTCGCAGTATATCATTGGCGACTCTGATAGTCCTTGCATTTGCCTGGAAACCGTTTTGGGCTTGTATCATATTTACAAATTCGGTTGCTACGTCAGCATTAGATTTTTCCAATGCTCCACCATGAATAATGCCTGCACCGGCAGTCATGCCTTGCGTAGCTATCGCTTCACCAGAGTTAGCCGAAGGAATAAAGTAGGCATTGCCAATACTTTCAAGGCCTCCGGTATTCTGGAATAGTGATATCTGGAGAGTCGCGATATTTCTTTTAATGCCGTTAGAGAAAGAGCCAATAAGTATGCCTTCGTTATTAACCGAGACAGTCGATAGTCTGCCTGCTTCATATCCGTCCTGCTCTCTTGCCACTGCAGTGGAATTTCCAGCGAATTGTGTCAAGCCGTCCAGCTTGCCTATGGTTCCTAATTCTAACTGAAACGTTTGGGGATTTGTTGGGTCGTGAGCAAAAGTTACTACAAATTCGGGTGAATCAGAGCTTCCTATACCGGCAAAAGAACCGTCATAAGCATCAAATGTTACATCTTCGATGCGCCGGTTTTCTATTGTTATCTCATTAATGTTGCCTGTTATCGAGGACAGTACTAAATCCCAGGTATTGGCGTTATCTGTTCTGACAAAAGCGCCTGAAAGAACATGTTTACCTCCTAATGTGTCGTAGATAGTAATGTCAACATTCTTAACTTCTTCTCCCCCGATACTTTGCATCTCGAAATATGCTGGTGTTTTCAGTAAGCCGTCACCAGTGTATAACAAAGCGATATCCGTCCTGCTGTAACCACCGGTATCATCGGTTATCCTGATTTGGCCGTTGACTAAGGAAGCTTCAGCACCATTAAGCACATTATCATTTAAATGGGTTGTCAAATCACCAAGCGTTGTATCGGAATTAACCGTAAAGGTTAGGCCGCTGCTAAATGGAGTGCCATTCGGATTAAAGCCGGAAATAGTAATTGTTGCTGATTCGCCGACACTTAATTGTCCATCACTCTCCCCGCCGTCACTAAATTGGTCAAGCTGGTCGATTTCTGTGTTTAGCGCTGCTGCGGTTCCTCCACCATATGTATAAGAGACATTCGATGCTATTACCTGCTTTCGAGGAGCAGGAAAAGCTGCATCAGCACTGAGATTTCCGGATACTAATATTTGAGATGTAGCTCTTGCAGGCATTGCCACGTCATAAGGTACATGAACATTCCCATCACCAGGAACCTGAAAACCGTCTATTTCTCCTTCCGACCCAATTCTTTGAACTCGGTACCCTGTAGCTGGGTCAATCAACGTCGATTCTGCATCAACCGCAAATGTACCTGAGCGAGTGTAAATGTTCTGTTGGCCATCGCTGAGAACGAAATATCCTTCCCCTTCTATCGCTAAATCCAGAGGATTGCCTGTGTTTATGATATTACCCTGGGTCATGTTGGGGCTAATACCCGATATGCCAACGCCACTGCCCATCTGCATAGGATTTGTACCACCAATAGTCATGGTTGGCTGTGATGCCTTTTTTATAGTTTCACTAAGAAGTTCTGAGAAAGTGATTCTACTGGACTTGAACGCAGTGGTGTTAACGTTGGCCAGGTTGTTGCCTGCTAAATCTAACATTTTCTGATGGGCCTGCAGGCCGCTCACGCCGGCTGAAAGTGCAAAACTCATTTTTTTCTCCTTATATTTTTTAAAGTATTAATTCGTTTTTAATTTTCTATCAATATTACAGAATCCATACTAAGGGTATAATCTTGGGCTTCTTCCCCTTCACCAGCCGTTACTCCCAGAAGGCTTTCACCTGTCTCAGGGTCATTAAAAACCGAATCAACGGAGCCCACTTTCTTATCTAATGCACCAGTTGTTTCGTCTTCTACGAAGAACGTAACATTCTTGCCCAACAGCGAGTTAGCGTAGCTGCGGTTGGTAATGGCAAGAACATCCGCAAAACTTGTACTCATTGACTCGAGCTGATGAAGTTGCGAAAACTGCGCCAACTGTGAGGCCATCTCATTATTATCCAGAGGTTCAAGTGGATTCTGGTATTGTAGCTGTGCTATCAGAAGTTTCATATAGTCCATCTGGATATCTGTCGCTGTTGATACTGTACTCATAGGTCTTTTACCTTTTTAAAGTTCGAAAATAAAAGTTTTTTTCAACGATGCTAAACCATATAATGGTGTCACTACCGATGGGACAAAGAACCGCAATCGCTGTGCCATATTACATTCGGCGTCGTTTGTAGCTGTGTAACTTATTGTTTTAACAAGGCTTATGGGAATTAAAAATTATTTTATGCCAGGCAAATGGTGTTGCTAAAATTCCTGCGAGGATTAAATCTTCCTACATTGCAGAAAATTTTGCCGACTTCAAACCAGCACAGATATAAAGGCGCATTGGTAATACATAGAAAGCACGTTATCCCGCTTTTCATCGATAGTAAAAATCATATAGTCCTATAAGTAATAGCATTTTTCGTTGGAGTTTCATTTCTTAGCTCCAAACTTGAAGGAAATATTTAGCACCTTAATTGCAACTTCTTGTTGAGGTGACAATTCGTCCTATAATAAAAATAAGAGGTCCTATAAACTTGTCACCTAAGTTACATTGAATTATAATTGTGAATACGTTGTGACATTATTGGCCCGTCCCATAAAAAATTAAAGTTATCTTTATATATATGTCGACTTTTTATTTATCAATTTGTGGGTATGGCTTATCTACTATTAAATCTATATAGTTCTCTGTATATAAAAATATCAATAGTGGGGGATAAAGCTAATGAACTTATGATAAAATGAGTTTACGCAGAGTTGTCGCAGTAACAAGAATAGCTGATGTACAACAGTTGGCCCAAAGCGTTGGCCAGCAAATATTTGTAGCTGACAACACAGCCGAAGCCGTGGACATCATTCAGACTGCCAAACCGGATTTAATCCTTTTCGACCATCACTTCACTCCGATACATATACAAGAGTTCATCGATACGACCTATAATAACACAATTGATATCCCAATTGTAGTTGTTGGTGAGGATGGAAGTGACATCGACCATACTGAAGAGTTCAAAAAGATAGGGACGTTAGACTATCTACGAGGAAAACAAGATTACTGCCGGCTGGAGCAAATCGCAAGACAGATAAAAGAGAGATGCAAGGCCATCGATTATAAGGAAAACTTCGACGGTTTTTTTGCTGAAGACCTTGCGGCCTCTGTTTCTTTGGTTGGTAAAAGTCATGCGATTAAAAATACCCTCAAGATGATTAAGCTTGTCGCTGCCAGCAGATGTAATCCAATTTTGATAGTTGGTGAAACGGGTACCGGCAAAGAATTGTCTGCTAAGGCTATACATGCTTTAAGATGCCCGAACGAGCCCTTTGTGGCTATAAATTGCGCCGCCCTCACGGCAAATCTGCTGGAAAGTGAGCTTTTTGGGCATGTCAAAGGTTCCTTTACCGGGGCTGACCGCGATAAAACAGGACTTTTGGAGTTGGCTGGGACTGGCACTGTCCTGCTTGATGAAATTTCTGAGATGCCTTTAGACCTGCAGGCAAAATTGTTGCGCGTCCTTCAAGAAAAAACCTTTAGGAAGGTGGGAGGAACTAAAAATGTTGAGTGCAGCGCCACAATAATAGCTACAAGCAATCGAAATCTTCAAAAGGAAACTAAAAATAACCGGTTTCGACGCGACCTTTATTATCGTCTGAATATTAGTCCGATAACTATCGACCCTCTTAAATCGCCTGATAGAAGAGAAGATGTTCCGCTTTTAGCTGAATATTTTCTGAAAACATCTACAATCTGCCCGGAAAAACAGAATAAGATAACCTCATTGACTAAAATGGCTGTAGAAGCCTTAGAGAAATACGACTGGCCTGGAAACGTTCGAGAGCTGCGTAATGTTATCGAAAGGGCGATAATGATGGAAACAACAGACAAGATAGGCCTAAGTAGTATTGTGATTGACCCTATGGATTGCAATCAGGCCACAAAATGCTCTATAAATGGCTATTTTAAGGATTTTTCATTAGAAAAGGCTGAACGAGAGTTAATTTGCGGAGCTCTTAGGGAGACCTGCTGGCAGAAAACCAAGGCGGCCGCACTTCTCGGGATAACCAGAGCAACCTTATACGCCAAGGTCAAGCAATACCATATCAAAAAAGGGTCATATATAGACAAAGAATCGCAGGATGAGGTTTTAGACCCTCTCATGCCTGAGCCCATCTGTACATTATAGTTTTAGCCCAAATTGCACCACCCAAAGAGATATCAACGTCAGAAAATCTGTCGGCTCGTATAAAATCCTGACATCCCCTTGATGCGTAACCTGTTTAATATTAAGACGATTAGGGGGATTTTTCTGCTAAAAGCCCAATAATCGCAATGCCCGGAAATCTATGACCAAGTTTGGCACATTTATTGCTCATTAAAAAAGCTGTGAAATATGCTCTCATTCTATCCCAATCAGTCCCGGTTTATCAGAATTGAAACGAGAGC
>CAYWUO010000015.1:0-21396 GCA_964461285.1 uncultured Pirellulales bacterium | reverse complement strand
CCGCCGACACACGGATTTTCAGTCCGTTGCTCTACCAACTGAGCTACCTGCCCGGTACATTTCCGAGTCTTTCGATAATAACAGCGTCGTGCATATACTGTCAAGTTCTTTAATAGCACAAAAATAGGATTCGGTTCTGCGGCTGGGCATTCGGCAAGACAAGCGGCAGGCAAGCTTTGTATAAACATTTACGTTTCATACTTTACAGTCAAGACACTTGACAAACGGAATATTCCCTGTTATAGCCATTTTGCAGGATTGTTACTGTACACTTATTGAGATGCTTATTGGAAAACCGACAAACATACCGGCCTAATGATAATTGGAAAAGACTTTCGGTTAACTAAAATTTAGTATAAGATACGATATGCAGGATAAAAAAAGCAATCTTGTTCTCACCACTTGTCCGTTCTGTGGATGCGGTTGCGGATTGTATCTAAAGAGCGAGAACGGAATGATTACAGGTTCATATCCGAGCAGAAGTCACCCTGTCTCAAAGGGTGCTCTTTGCGTGAAGGGGTGGAACGCCTATGAGTTTGTCAATAAGTTAGACAGACTTAAAGTCCCTTTAATCAAATCCAACGGTGGGTTTAAAGAAGTAAGCTGGGATACGGCTATTGGCTGGGTCTCTAAAAAACTTTTAGAGATAAAAGACAAATTCGGGCCGGATTCCCTTGCGTTTCTGAGCTCTGCCAAGGCGACCAACGAAGAGAATTTTCTTATGATGAAGCTTGCCAGGGCCGTTTTTAAGACCAATAACATTGACCACTGCGCCCGGCTCTGTCATGCTTCCACGGTAGTAGGCCTGGCAGCGACGTTTGGTTCGGGCGCGATGACAAATTCAATAAACGAATTCGAGGATGCGGATTTGTTCCTGGTAACCGGCTCGGACACCACCGAACAGCATCCACTGATTGGCTCGAGGATAATCAATGCTGTCAATGACAAAGGAGCCAGGCTGATTGTTGTTGACCCGAGAAAAATCGAGCTTGCCAAATATGCGACCATTTATATGGCCCAGGACTGCGGCAGCGATGTGGCGTGGATAAACGGGTTGATGAATGTGATAATTAAAGAGGGATTGTATGATAAAAAATATGTAAAGCAAAGGACAGAGAACTTCGAAGAGTTAAAAACGATAGTCGAGCAATATACGCCGGAATATGCAGAGAAGATAACAACAATTCCTCGTGATTTGCTTGTTCAAGCAGCAAGACTTTACGCCAGGAGTAAAAAGGCGATGATTGTCTATTCTATGGGTATCACGCAGCATATTACAGGTGTAGATAATGTTAAATCGCTGGCTAATCTTGCAATGCTGACTGCCCATGTCGGTTTTGCTTCTACGGGAGTAAATCCCCTGCGAGGCCAGAACAACGTGCAGGGTGCATGTGACGTCGGTGCACTTCCGGATGTATTTTCCGGCTATCAAAAAGTAACGGATGATACTGTCCGGGCTAAATTTGAGAAAATGTGGGCAGTTGAAGACCTTCCGTCAAAGCCGGGCCTTACCGTTACTGAAATTTTTAATAAGGCCCTGCAGGGCGAAATAAAAGCTCTTTATATAATGGGCGAAAATCCGGTAATCAGTGACCCCGATTCGAATCATATCCGCAAAGCGCTAAAGAAGCTGGAATTTCTTGCCGTTAATGAAATATTTCTATCGGATACGGCGGAATATGCGGATGTGATATTGCCTGCTGCGAGTTTTGCTGAAAAGGACGGTACGTTTACAAATACCGAGCGCAGGGTCGAGAGGATACGTAAGGCAATCGAACCTGTTGGTCGGGCCAGGCCTGATTGGCAAATCCTCTCTGAGATAGCCAAACGCTGTGGGTACAACGGGATGGAATACGACCGGCCTTCTAAGATTATGGATGAGATAGCCGAGCTTACTGGCATCTATGGGGGGATAAGCTATGAGCGATTAGACCCATTTGGCCTGCAGTGGCCATGTCCATCGAAAGAGCATCCCGGTACTGTCTATCTGCACAAGGACAAATTCGCCAAAGGAAAGGGAACCTTTATTCCTTGTGAATATAAACCTGCGGATGAGCTTATCGATGACGAATATAACTTTGTCCTTAGCACCGGAAGAGTGTACTGGCATTGGCACACGGGCACAATGACCCGCAGGACTTCAACCTTAGACAGGGAAGTGCCTGCCGGTTATGTTGAGATTAATCCGGCAGATGCCAAGAAGCTCAACGTGAAAAAGGGAAACCTTGTGAGAGTTTCGTCGAGGCGAGGCCAAATCGAAACACAGGTATTGGTGACGGATAAGGTAAAGCAGGGCACCGTGTTTATTCCATTTCATTTCAGAGAGGCGGCGGCAAATGTATTAACTAATCCCGCAGTTGACCCTGTGGCTAAAATCCCAGAATACAAGGTCTGTGCCGTAAGAATCGAAAAACTATGAAAGAGCAGTTGCTGAAAAAAGAAGACATAAAAGAGCTTTGTATAAAAGCTTCTGAGCAATGGGAAACTTATGTTCCTTTGGAAGATATTGGCGGAGATACCCATTTTGTAAAACTCGATGGCAGAGAGGGGCAATTAACCGTTGACAAGTTGAATCTGGATTATGAATCTCTTGTGGTTCCGCCTAAGGTTATACTGTTTCCTCAGCTCGAACCACTTTTTAGATTTCAGGAAGACAAGATTGTCGAGACTGCAGCCCCTGTGAAAAACAAGTTACTATTCGGTATTCGCGCATGTGATGCCAAAGCAATATTGTTTGTCGATGATTTCTTCAAAAGGAATTTTGAAGATATTTACTATCTAAACAAATCGAGAAACAAGCTGCTGGTTATCGTCGGCTGCAAGAAACCCCTTGAGAATTGTTTCTGCACATCTGCAAAGACGGGGCCGTTTTTGGAAAACGGCTTTGATTTGCAATTGGTTGACATTGGAGAAAAGTTCGTTGTTGAAACAGGCTCAGAAAAAGGCGAGGAATTTGTAGCCGATTACAGGAAGTTTTTCGACGAAGCTTCAGAGAAAGATGTTGAAAATGCGAAGGCCGCAAAAAGCGATGCGGAAAAAGCCGTAAGTCTTAAACTGGATTTCGAGAAGGCGATAAAGAGGTTTTGTGAGGATAAAGTACCAACAGGAATGTACGAAAGAATAGCTGAGAGATGTATCTATTGCGGCGGTTGTCTTTATGTCTGCCCGACTTGCACCTGTTTTAACGTGTTTGATGAGCAGGATAAAGGCCTGGGCGTAAGATGCCGTAACTGGGATGCGTGTGTTTTCGAAGGGTATACACGGGAGGCGAGCGGGCATAATCCACGGCAGGAAAAGTGGATTCGCACATCACGCAGATACGAACATAAGCTGAAATACGATTATCTTGCAACCGGAATGAGCGGCTGTGTCGGCTGCGGCAGGTGCCTGAGGAGCTGCCCGGTCAATATAGGAATATCCCAGGTGATTGAGGAGGTTACAAAAATTTGATTAACGAATATCTCCCATATCCGGCAATAGTGGAATCGATTCGGACAGAAAGCTTTGATACAAAGACCTTCAAGCTTGTCTTCGAAGATAAAGCTCCGGTTGCGTCCTTTGATTTTAAGCCCGGCCAGTTTATGCAGGTTTCTTTGTTGGGCATTGGAGAAGCTCCGATATCCATAACCTCCTGCCCGGACGATACCGGATTTCTGGAGTTTACAATAAGGGCAGCCGGAAAGCTTACAAGAGCTATACATCAGCTCAAAACCGGAGGCAAAATATATATAAGAGGCCCTTACGGAAACTCATTCCCGGTTGAACAGCTCGGTGGAAGAGACCTTTATTTTATCGCCGGCGGTATCGGCCTGCCGCCGTTGAGGAGCGTGATAAGAACAGTATTTGATAAACGAGAAGATTTCGGAAAGATTAAGATTTTATATGGTGCGAAAACTCCCGGCGAGCTTTGCTTCAAGGAAGAACTTGAAACATGGAGGCAGATGAATGATACGGAAGTGTTGATTACCGTGGATGAGCCGGGCGACGGATGGCAGGGAAATGTCGGCGTGGTTACGACATTATGGAGTAAAACCGATATGACTACATCTTCCGGAGTCGCTTTCGTTTGCGGCCCGCCGATTATGATTAAATTTGTCGTGATTGAGCTTGTTAAATCCGGGTTTAAGGATGAAAATATTTATATTACCTTAGAGCGATATATGAAATGCGGCATCGGCAAGTGCGGACATTGCAACATCGCAGAAAAATTCGTATGTGTAGATGGGCCTGTATTTACATATAGCCAGCTTAAAAAATTTCCCGATAAGGAGAGGGTGATAGCGTAGTAGTCAAACCTGCGGAAACCGGTTTCTATTGCAGCAAGGTTCTTAATCTGCTGCTTTTGAAGTTGTCTGGCCCAGCCCTTTTGCGGGGCGAGGCTGGCAGGAAGCAATTGCCCGGGAAAGGCCACGTGTCACGATATAAATTTCATTTATCTTATCGGCAGTCAATTGTGACCAGCGGTAAACCAGTATAAAACCCAGTGATGAGGCAAACAGTCCCAGTGGAATCGTGACTGCTGAGATTTTATTTAGTGCATTTAAGTTTCCCTGAAGACCCAGTGCAAACATATCCTGGATAGTGCAAATTTTGTTCGTCCTGCAGATATCCTCTACCAGCTCAGGACTAAAACAGTCCTCCAGGCGCTGCTTTTCGATAGTAACCGGCTGGTCACTGTCGAACATATATAATTCGAAACTTTCTGCTTCACGTAAAAAGAAGCTGATATTTACATCGGGAATTTTTTCTCTGATGAGTTTGCTGGCTGTGCATAGAAGACTGCTCAAGTCGGTACATCCTATGATAGACTCGTAGAAGTCCGCTGTGAAGTTGATGGTATTGAGTTTTTTGAGAAATTGTCTTTGAGCTGCAACAAAGTCGTTGCAGAGTATGTCTATTTTTTTCGCCTGCCTTTTGCGTTCGCTATTCAGTTTTTTTATAAGCAGGCGCAGCCTTTTATGTCTTTGTTTGTAGTCCACGAGCTTTAAGTCCCAAAAGTAATTAAACTTACGGTAGCTCCTCGTTTTATATTTTCGGTTTAATAAAAGCGGGGCTTTATTTTGAATTTTCGATTATATAGCGCGGATACGGGGTAGCCCTATAAACGACCCGTTATCAGTTTTATGGTAATCAGGGTCAGCCAAAAAAGGGGCGTCGATTTTAAATGAGTATCCACTTATTCGGCTGCATTTTCGGACTTGTTTTTTGCAGGAAGTAGCCGTTTATTCTATGAGTCAGATGACTACAAACAGGATGTACCACAAAGCAACACAGGCCAAAAGAGTTCCACACAGTAACAAAGAGAGGACGAGAATTGCGTTGATTTTGTCGTCTCTGAGGCCTCTGAAGAGCCACTGCCACGGAGAAACTTTTTGTGCTCCTCTGATTGTCGGAGCCCCGGCTGGGCCTTTGCTCTGGCGAGCCGGAATTGCCATTCTGGGCTTAGGAGCAGGCGGAGGAGAAATTATGGGCTCGGGACCGAGCGGCGGGGAGATTACAGGCTCAGGTGCAAGCACAGGGACATCTATGATTTCTTCCACAGGTATGACTTCATCTTCCTTACTTTTTTCTTTGGCGGCAGTAGTTTCCTTTGGGGACGCTCGCAATGTGTCCAGGACTTGTTCTAAATGTATACGCATCTTTTTTTCCATACTCTGTCGCTCCTTCTGTTTTCCTGGGTACCTTTACAAAAAATTTATTTTTCTGTGAGATTTGCGTGTCTCAAACAACCATAAGCATATACTTGTGTTTCTTAGCGGTTATTTTTATGTAACAGCGTATATATATTACTATCGTCTTTCTCTGCCTTGCAGATAGAGGGAAAATGGCGGCAGGTACCGGCTATTGGCCTAAATTCTGCAAAAAATATGGATTGCATGAAATGGCGACCTTGAGCCGGGTGTGGGATGACGAATTTACAGAGTGGAGATGAGATTTGGCGGGCGTACCATTTTACGTTATGGGTATTCATCTACGATGTTCATATCGAACGATGGCCACATCAAATTTGCATCGCAAACTTAGACTTTAAAATCAATATTAGAGTGTGACCTTTGTTTCTGTTGTAGAGGGCTTCTTTACTTCCGCAATATCTATTGCTGGTTTTGGATGTGCTGTTTTGGGGCATTCGCCGGTCCAGCAATGCAGGCAGAGTTTTTCTCTGGGGCGTCCGATGGCCTTAACCATATCATCCACGGCCTGGTATCTGAGCGTTGTTACATCAATGTCTTTGGCAATCCATTCCACCATTTTTTTGTATTTTTCACTGCCTGAGTCTGTATATTCCGACACATCTTCGATGTCCCGGCCTTCCAGGCTGCGAATCGCTTTACGGGCAGCAAGCTCATCGATACACCGCGTTGAAAGATTGAACCTGCAGGGAAACATCAAAGGCGGGCAGGCCGGCCTTACGTGAATCTCTTCAGCACCACAATCCCAGAGTTTTTTTATGGTGAAGTTCTTAAGCTGCGTCCCCCTGACAATAGAATCCTCACATACTACTATGCTGTTGCCTTTGATTACCTCTTTAATGGGGATGAGCTTCATCTTTGCAATATGGTCGCGGATTTGTTGTGTAGGCGGAGTGTAACTTCTGCCGTAACCCGGCGTGTATTTGACGAGCGGGCGTCTGAACGGCTTGCCGGATTCCATCGCATATCCTAATCCGTGAGCAAGTCCGGAGTCGGGAACTCCCGAGACAACGTCAATATCAATGTCCTTATCGCGTCTCGCAAGGTATCTACCGCATCTTTCCCTGACTATCTCTACGTTTATCCCTTCATAATTCGACGCCGGAAAGCCGGTATATATCCACAGAAATGCGCATATCTGGTTTGTATCTGGTGTGCCCGAGCTTCTTTGCATTATCCCTTCTTCGTTTATCAGGATTATCTCTCCCGGCTCAATGTTTTTTATTACCTTGAAATCCGTATTGGGGAAAGCACTTGTCTCAGCGGTTACCGCCCAGCTGTTTTGTCGTTTACCGATGACAAGAGGCGTATATCCCAGCCGGTCTCTCGCCGCGTATATACCATCTTTATGCAGTAATAAAAGCGAGCACGAGCCCTCAATGGCATCAAACATTTTCTCTATGCCGTCAGCCAGACTGGTTCCCTTATTTATTAACTTTGCTATCAATTCAGGTGTATTGACCGCTCTTTTGCTTACCTCGCTGAACGATATCCCTTTACTGAGCGCTTCATCGGCTAACTTCTCGGCATTTTCTACAAATCCACTTGTTACTATACAAAATGGTCCAAATTTGGAGTTTAGATAAATAGGTTGTTCATCAAAGTCACTGATGACACCGATTCCCTTGTTACCATTCATATATTTGTAATCATCATGGAATTTTGATTTGAACTGGCTCTGACTCAAATTGTGTATTTGACGGGTGAAGCCTTCACCAAGCACAACCAACCCGCCGTATTCAGTTCCTAAATGCGAGTGATAATCAGTGCCATAGAAGAGAGTTTCTACACAATTTTCCTTCGAGACAACTCCAAAAATGCCGCTCATATTTTATCTCCTTCGCAAATTACGTGGATTAAGCAAAGTTGTTGTTTTTGCCCTCTTTAAGGCAGAGGATTTTTTGACAGAAATTGCGAAATCGTAGTCAGGTTTTACGTTGAAACCCTCCCCGGTTTTTCAGCCGGAAATGTTACTTTGCGAACGCGTGCAGCAAAGTCGTCAATCTCTTCAATCTTCTCGAAACCGACCACCATCGTATCCACGCATCCCAGTCCGAGCACATAGCGGACCGATTCATCGCGTTTTTCATCACTGTTTCGGAATTCACCCTCGCCGATAAGCTTCATCCCTATCACGCTCTTGCCGGTTTTATGTATTTTCTTCAGCACAGGGGCCACTACCTCCGGTGGGCCGTCCATACTTGCTCCGTAGGCGTTAATGCGGGCGTGCACCGAATCGACCCAGGGCTCATTTGCAGCGGCCACCAGAGCTGCTAATGAGTGGCACGATACCCCATGGGCGCGGATGAGGCCTTTCTTTTTAAGCTTCGCCAGAGAGTTCATCTGCTTGCTTAATTCATCCGGCCAATTCTCTTGCCAAACGCAGTGAAGCAGAATCAAATCGATATAGTCGGTCTTTAGCTCCTTAAGGAAACGTTCAACGACAATATCGGGTTTTGGTCGTTCTGTTTCAGATATGCCGCCACGCCGCCACCATATCTTCGAGGATATTGCGTAATCCCTGCGAGGCATTTTCTTTAGCGCGCCGGCTACGTATGGATGCGACCCATACAGGTCGGCGCAATCAAAAAGCCGAATCCCCCGTTCATAGGCCAATTGGAGAAGTGCCTCAAACTTTTCTTTTCCCAGGCGTGTTTGGTTCGACTGGTGCCTGCCGCCACGCATACCTGTGCCGAAGCCGACACGCGAGACCTTAATTTTCGTTTTTCCGAGCGTTACAAGCTCATAGGGGTCAAATGTTACGGGTTTCCGTTCAGTAGCGACGGCAAACTTCGAACCCAGCAGCAGACCACCTACGCCTGCAATCGACCTGGCTAAAAATTCACGGCGTTTCATTTGTTGTTATTGACAGTCTTTTTCTTTTGACGGTCTCAGATTACAAAGACTTCTTCAAGATACACAAAAGCCCTTGTAATTGCAAGGGCTTTGAGATGAATTTTCGCTTTTAGTGCCGGGGAACTGTATAAATCTATTCATTGTCAGGTTTTCACGTTGAATTTAATTTATTTGCAGGGCAAACGAATTGTTACGGTTGTTCCTTTGCCTGGCTGACTTGATATGTCTAATGACCCACCGTTTAATTGTATAACCCGAACTGCATAGGTGAGGCCCATACCTCGTTTTCGGCCGGCATCTTTTGCTGAAAAGAATGGTAGTGGGGCTTTTTGAATAGTCTCGGCGTCCATTCCACAGCCGAGGTCACTGACTGCTAATTTTATGAATCCGCTGTCTGCCGTATCAGCGGTAATCTTTACCGGCCCGGGTTCATTATCGTAGGATTCAATAGCATTGACAATAATGTTTGCAATTGCTGATACAATCTGTCCTGAATCCACAAGAACGCTTCTTTTGTCCTCTGCAACTTCAATTTGGGTATTGATATGCTCCAAGTTTGTTTTTTGAATGGTTAATTGCACAGCTTCATCAAGGATTTGTTTAATGTCCGTCTGTTTTGGCCTGGGCTTTGGCGGTTCAGCAAAGCTCATCAGGTCCTCGATGATTTGAGACATTTGGCCGGCGTTTTTCTCAATCTGGTTTATGATTCGTTTTTTTTCTTCATCGGTCTCTGCCTCGGCCAGTATTTGTGCCCGGCCGGATATGACCGCGAGAGGATTATTTAATTCATGTGCTGCACCGGCTGCCATCTCAGCAAAAGCGCTCAGCAGGTAGTCCGCGGTAATCTTAGGCTGGGAGACCTTCGGTTTTGAAATAAGCTGGGCAAATCTTTCTGCAAAGCGCTGTTGTCTGGCGCCGGCAACGGCCATATCCAGAATAGCCCCGGCAATTGAGGCAGTTGTCCTGAAATTTTCTGCGAAAAGCTCCAAATCACCGGGCCAATTAAGCTCGAAGGCGATTGCCCCGATTGCTTTACCATTAGAAAGCAGCGGCAATAATTTAGTGCGGCTAATATCGAAATCAACGTCTAATTGCTCAAAAAGCCAGTCCATATATTTGTGAGCATTTATAATCGCAAAATTGTTTTCTATCGTTTTCGGTATCGGCGCTGAATCCGGGGAGACGTCTAATATTATCGTTTTGCTTTGTCCGAGCTCCCGGACCACGACGGCTTCGAGAGTTTTAGAGTCAGCCGCAGGAGCCAGATAAAGGCAAACTGTTCCTGTCTGGTAAAACTTTTGCCAGCGGGCAGCAAAATTTTCTGCTATATCGATTGCGCTCGCTGCCGGATTTATGCTTAGCAGAAATTCTGTTATAAAATCAAAATAGCTTGATTTGGTTCGCAGCTCACAGCTTTCGTCAGCCAATTTTATGTTTTCTCTGTTTAATTGTGCAGCAATGGCATGAGCGGCATCAGCATAGCCTGCTATCGCGTTTGGTATATCCAGACCCAAAATTTTGGCTTTTTGCTCGGCCTGCCTGGTCAGGCCCTGGCGAATTGGTCTTAGCTGTTCGAGGTCTATGCCAAGCACATTGGCAATCGGCTCAGTTTGTTCCGGTGAATCGAAGCTTCCGGATTGGCCGATGCCGGATTGCCGTGCTATAGAATCTGCCAGCTGTACTATGGCGGCTATCCTTGCTTCAGACATATTTTGATATATCGCCACAGTGTCGCTGTGATGCAGCCAGATAGCAAGAGCAATTGCATCAGGCAGGCGCCACTTTTGAGCCAGATGCCTGCCAAGTGCCGTATGGTCGGCACCGAGATATTTTTTCTCTATATCGCAACTGCAGGCGTTTTGCGAATTTGCTTCCTCGATTATCCGGACATAACTTTTCGGCATAGCCTCTTCGAGCGCAAATTTTCCGATATCGTGCAGCAAGCCGGCGCAGTAAGCCAGCTGTGAATCCATTTGAGGCAGCGTTATTTCAGCGATATCTTTGGCACAACAGGCCACCGTAAGCGAGTGGAGCATAAGCTGTTTTCTCTCGTCTTCGTGCCACGGTCCATAGAGGACCTTAACCGAAAGAATCGCATCCTGAACAAGCCCTTCGGGGAGTCTGTCAAGCCCCTGGCGAAGCGAAAATCTTTCACCGGGGATGCTAATACCGTACTTGCTGATAAGTGAAAGAATCCCGGCGGTAAGGGCCGGGTCTGATTCTATGATATCAATTAAGGCCGAAGGTGAAAATTGACCTTGCCGGAGTCTGGAAAATAACTGGGCTGCAACGCACGGCAGGATTGATAGTGAATCAAGCCGACCAATAGTAAGTGCTATCTGGTGGGCGATTGTTGTATCAGCTTTTTTGTCTGGCATTTAATCACCTCGTGGAACGGCTATCCCCTCGACTTCGCTCCCTACGGCCCTATGGACTCCTAACGGAGGACGACTATCGACGGGGACAGGCTTGGTCGTGTTTTCACGGGCCTGGGGTCCATGCAACTATTTTATCTGTAAAGCTGAAGTGATTTTGTTAGTAAGTTCAGCGATGTCGAATGGTTTTTTTATGAAGTCCTGAGCGCCGGATTTTAATAGCTGGTCGATTTCATCCTGTTTTACCACGCCGCTTACAATGATGATTTTGATGTTTTCAAATTCCGGATTTTTTCTTATCGTCTGACAAACGACATTACCATTGACATCAGGCAGCATATAATCAAGAAGTATCAGTTCAGGTCGGAACTGCTGGGTTGCTATCCCCGCCTCGTAACCGCTGGATGCTGTTTTGGTCTCGAATCTTCCGTCGCGGCTGAGGACATCGAAAATAAGCTCAACAATTTCAGCATCATCGTCGACTACAAGAATCCTTCTTTTGCCGGACTCAATAGTATCCAGTGGAATGTTGTTTTCCTTCATAAATGTGACTAAGCTTTGGTGTGGAATCCTGCGGAATTTTGAGCCGGGGACACGAAATCCTTTCAAGCGGCCGGAATCGAAACAACGAATGATTGTCTGCTGACTTACCTTACAAACCACGGCGGCTTCGCCGGTCGTATATAAATCCTTCATTTTATCCAATCCTTTTCTTTATCCAAATCCTTTTGAGAAAAGGCCTATCCATGTTGCCTTTTCGGCCTAATTTAACTGTGTAGTTTTGTTTTTGTCAAGGATAAAAAATTCTAAAAACGGATATTTTCAACGAGAACATAGATATTATCAGTCGTTGGGTTACAAAAATGCCTTTTTTGGGTTTTTGGAGGGGTAGGTTACTTATGGAAAATGGGTAAAAATATTTTGATTTGAAGGATTTTAGATTGGGATTATGTTTTAAGAATGACCCAATTAGCTAATCTAAGGGTAGATAACTTGCCCATCGTTTAGAGATTTACTTTACCCCCAAACGTAAAGCTTGTCTGGGTAGTGCCAAGATTCGCTTATGCAGTTTTTTTCTGCTGCCTCTGGATTATCACTTGTACATCTGGTCGAAGTGCTTCTGTGCGGCGACAACTGCATGTCGAAGTACCATTTTGACCTTGTTGAAAGTAATGAATCCATGCATCTAGTATGAGAAACAAATCACCTGCACCTCCTCTGAAGTAAAGTTTGTTAGTGACTTTATCTTCAGCGTTGTGGATATTACATCGTCCCACAAGACTTGCAGATGCTGCTCTGCCCAGCTTGGATTTCTTGCGATTATTTCTAACTTTTTATAGGCAAGAAAGAAAAATTTAAGTATTTATTGTTGCTGCGATGCTCTTTTTCAGACAGATTTTCAAGCTGTGTATTTCCTTCACGTAGATTCTCAATTCCTAACTCATTTTTTACAGCGCTGTCCTTAACCTGACTTAGCTTATTTTGAAGTCCTTCAATTTTCGTGTTTAATTTTTCATTTTCCTTATGCAAATGCTTGATTTCAGCTTTCATTTCTCCTAGCGGCCCTGTAATAATTGTCAGCCTGTATATATAGAAAGAGGAAAAGATAGCGAGAAATACGGGTATAGTCCATTTCATTGCTTTCCAGAAATCTACCCTTTTCCTGCGTTTTTCCGCAATTTGTTCTTTTTTGGGGTAAATAGTAATCAACAGCATTTTCCCATTTTCAGCTTCCATTAACGTTGCTTTTAACGACGAGCTTCCGACATCGTATCCTAATAATAGCGCCATTTACCAATCCCTTATATTTGCACCGAATACGTTCGAATTAAAATTTCATTTTTATTCGCTACAGAGTTGCTTTATTAAGTTAATTTTTTTTAAAAGTAATTATTTTCTCGTACGCTCGGAAGTTGCTGTTCTATAAAGACTTAAGAAGTTATAGGCGGATTCATGAAACCGCTTTTAAAAAATTTGATTTTGTTTTGTTATTTCGAAGTGTATAATGCGGTTGATTCTTCGGGCGCCGCAATATACACACGGCCTCGATAATTGGCTGCGAGTGACAACTTCGCAGCCTTTTTTTATTCTATTACTCGCACTATTTATACATCTTGTCAAAAAACTTCTGAGCATTTACAACTGCGTGCCGCATCATATCCTCGGCCTTAGCAGTTTGGCGTTTACCGAGTACATCCATTAGCGCCTTGGTATCAAGCTCTCTTGCAGCTTTTTCGCAGGCCTCCCAGCTCGACACACTTCTTACGACCCTGTCAATTCCCTGCTCTGAGGTATCGTAAGCCCGGGTCTGAATATCATGGCCCTTCCATCGGGCGCAGCCCGCCTGCGACCTTTAACATTCTGGCACGATCCAATGGATATGGCTCAGATGTAATCATTCAACAAGTTTTCAAACAGCTCTTGTCTGCCGCTTTGGAGTTCCGGTTCACCGTGTTCGAGGATATAAGCTTCAAGCTCTTCGAAACTGACCTTTCTTTTTTCAATTTTAGAGCCGATTTCTCCACTCCATCCTTTGTAACGTTCCTCTATGGCCTTTTCGAATGTTTTATCCTCAATCATCTTTACGGCATTTTTCAATCCTCTCGCAAAGACATCCATCGCACCAATGTGAGCATAGAAAAGGTCGATTGGCTCTATTGATTGACGTCGGACATGCGCATCGAAGTTAAGGCCACCGGTGGTAAAACCGCCGCCTTTTAGAATAATATACATAGCTAACGTAGTTTCGTAAACGTTTGTGGGGAACTGGTCGGTATCCCATCCAAGAAGCAAATCACCACGATTGGCATCGACTGAGCCGAGTATGCCGTTGGCGACACAAAAAGACAACTCATGACAGAAATCATGGCCGGCTAAAGTGGCGTGGTTGGCCTCGATATTCATCTTAAAGGAGTCGAGGAGATTATATTTCTGCAAAAATGCAAAGCAGTTGCCTGCGTCAAAATCATACTGGTGCTTGGTCGGTTCCTTTGGCTTTGGTTCTATATAAAATTGGCCTTTGAAACCGATTTTCTTCTTGTAATCAACAGCCATCTGCAAGAGCAAAGCCATGTGGTCAAGCTCCCGTTTCAAATCGGTATTGAGCAGGGTATCGTAACCTTCGCGTCCTCCCCAGAATACATAACCTTGTCCTCCAAGTTTGTTTGTTATTTCCATAGCTTTCTTAATCTGACTCGCCGCATAGGCGAAAACCTCAGGCGACGGATTTGTGCCGGCGCCTGCCATGAACCGACGATGAGAAAAAGCATTAGTCGTACCCCAAAGCAGCTCAATCCCCATATCAGCCTGAAGCTTTTTGGCTTTTTCCACCATTTTGTCGAGACGCTTGTTGGTTTCAGACAAATTATCTGCTTCAGGAGCGATATCTCTGTCGTGGAAGCACCAGAAATTAATACCTAGCTTAGTAAAAAACTCAAAGGCTGCATCCATAGTCATATCAGCCACTTTCATTGGATCAGATGAGTCATTGTATTTGCGAATGATAGTATTGACGCCAAACTGGTCAGCCCCAAGATTTTTTAAAGTATGCCAATAGCATACCGAGAAACGCAAATGTTCCGCCATCGTTTTCCCAAGTACAACCTCTTCTGGATTATAATGCTTAAATGAAAGAGGATTCTTTGAGTCAGGCCCCTCATATTTTATCTGTTTTACCTCAGGAAAGTATTCTGTCATTTTCATTACTCCTTTCTAGTACACATGTTTTACTTCACAAGATACGGTTCATGTTTTCAGTTGCTGTTTCAATATATTTTCCCATCCTTTATACACTTCCAGGTAGGTGGAAGTCAAGCTTTCATTTGGTTCGATTGTTTTTACGGGCTGCAGACCCACAAAGGCGTCTTCCGGGCCTTTGTAAATTCCTGCGCCGATACCTGCTCCTCTTGCGGCGCCTTGCGAGCCGTCGGTATTATATAATTCCACGACTGATTGCGTGACTGTTGCAAAGGCCTCGGCGAACAATGAGCTGAGGAACATATTTGCATGGCCTGCTCGGACGGTTTTTGCTTCTACTCCGGTTTGCCTCATTATTTGCAATCCATAATTCAAAGCGAAGACAATACCCTCCTGCGCCGCCCGTAATAGATGCGCCCTGTTGTGGATATTGAAATTCAGGCCGTGGATAGAGGCGCCGAGGTTTTTGTTTTCCAGCGTTCTTTCTGCTCCGTTTCCATAGGGTAGAATCGAAAGCCCCTCACAACCCACTTCAACACTGTTTGCTAATTCATCCATCCGGACATAATCTAATCCGTCAGTTGCATTGTGTTTCAGCCAGCTATTGAGAATTCCCGTCCCATTGAGGCACAACAGCACCCCATATCTCGGCGTTTGCGGCGTGTGGTTGACGTGAACAAACGTATTGACTCTTGATTTACTGTCGTAGTCGCTTTTTTCCGTGATACCGTAGACTACACCCGATGTGCCGGCTGTTGTTGCTATTTCACCGGGATTTAAGACGTTAAGAGATAACGCATTATTTGGCTGGTCGCCCGCTCGATAGGATATTTTGGTACCGGCTTTTAATCCCAGCTCCTCGGCTGCTGTTTTGGTCAGCTCACCCTGCTCTGAGAAAGTAGGAACAACGTCGGCAATCAGTTCTTGGGATATTCCGTAATGGTCAAGCAAGAGCATGGCAAGGGCCTGCTTTTGAAAATCCCACATTATCCCTTCAGACAGACCTGATGGTGTGGTCTTGATATCGCTTGTCATCTTCATTGCAATATAATCGCCGGGCAGCATTATTTTGTGAATTTTGGAATAAGTGTCCGGCTCATTTTCCATAACCCACTTTAATTTCGATGCGGTGAAATTACCCGGCAGGTTGAGCATACTCTTTAGGCATTTTTCTCCTCCAATCTGAGTTGCCGCCTTTTCTCCAATTTGTACTGCTCGACTATCACACCAGATTATCGAAGGTCTCAATACCTTTTTGTTCTTATCCACTATAACCAGTCCGTGCATCTGATAAGAAATTCCAATCGCCTGAATATCGGATGCATCGAAATTGGCCTGGGATTTAATCTTTTGGATTGCCTTGACGACGTGCTCCCACCACGTGTCGGGATTTTGTTCGGCCCAGCCGAGCTTTTTTGCGATTATCTCCAATTCTTTGTCAGGCGAGGTCGCTGCTGCCAGCACCTTGCCTGTTTCAGCTTCCATTAACGTTGCTTTTACTGACGAGCTTCCGACATCGTATCCTAATAATAGCGCCATTTACAAATTCCTTTACAATTCAGAGTATATAATCATCTCCGGCCTTGCTTTCACATTTACTTAGCCGAGAACTTGTGAACAGTTACTGTCGAGTACTTTTGACCCGGTTTGAGAACAACAGATGGAAAGTCAGGTTTATTCGGTGAGTCCGGGAAGTGCTGTGTCTCCAGGCAAAATGCGTAGTGCTTCTTATACACCTTGCCGGATTTGCCGGTTAGGGAGCCATCCAGGAAGTTACCTGTGTAAAGCTGAATCCCCGGCTCAGCGGTATGTATTTCCAAAACCCGGCCACTGGTCGGCTCATAAACTCTTGCTGCCGAGGCCAGCGAGCCGCCGCCACTGTTGAGCACGTAATTATGGTCGTAGCCGCCGGGTACCTGGTCAATTCGAGAGCCAATGGTCATCGGCTTAGTAAAATCCATCGGCGAATCTTTGACCGGCTTGATTTCGCCGGTTGGTATCAGGTCTTTATCGACGGGCGTGTACTTATCGGCATTGAGCATAACCTCGTGACCAAGAACATCGCCATTTCCCTGGCCAGCGAGGTTCCAATAGGTGTGATTAGTAAGATTGACGACAGTCGTCTTATCCGTCTCGGCCTCGTAGCTTATTTTTAACTCATTATCTTTTGTCAATGTGTAGGTAACTGTGCACGACAGATTTCCCGGATAGCCTTCTTCGCCATCGGCGCTTAGATAGCTCAACGCGACGAACGCCTCATCGCCCTCTGCCTTTATATCTTTGAGTTTCCATACCACCTTATCAAATCCCTTGATGCCTCCGTGCAGATGATTCGGGCCATTGTTGGTCGCCAGTTTATACTCAACACCTTCGAGCATAAATTTTCCTTTGCCGATGCGGTTAGCGTACCTGCCTACGATTACTCCGAAATAGGGATGTTCCTGAAGGTAGCCGTCAAGCGTGTCGAAGCCAAGTGTTATATCAGTAAGGTTGCCGTCACGGTCCGGCGCCTCCAGCGATACCAAAGTCGCCCCATAGTTCGTAATCCTCGCTCGAAGACCATTGGGATTGGTTAGTGTGTATAAATCAACCTGTTTTCCGTCGGGCATTTGGCCAAAACTCTCTGTCTGGATACTCATTACTTTTATCTCCTTATCTTTCGGTTTTGCCTGTGGCTGCTTTTTACAGCCGAACATAAATATTACCATTGCCGCAAAAACAAAATTGAGACAAATTTTTCTTTTCATTTTTTTCTACTTCCTTATTTTATCATCCGGCATTCTATAATATTAATTCGACAATTCTTCCTGCCGCCAGTAGTATACTCTTTCGGAGGATTGCTTGTCAAAAGATTTGTCTGGATTGCCGAATAATCGATTAAAAATACACCAAACGCCGTTGTGCAGTTCAGGCAAGGTAAAGCTTGTCCTTTGGCCTGATTGTGGGTATCTGGCTTAACCTTGTTTTGATATCGTCTTTTTCCAGTGCGAAGCTTGGGGCGATTTCGAGCAGGCAATCGATGGAACCATCTGATTTTCTTGGAACATTGACGCCTGCTGATTCGAGCCAGCTTGCGGCACGAGCGACTATCATTTGTCTTGTAGTTTCGGCACTGTCAATGCCGGTGGCATTTTTGGTCGGTGCAAATTCCTCACTTCGAACAGTCTGTAGTATTATTGACTTCGAGGCCAGCGGCAGGGCGTCGAAGACGAAGCTCTCCAGCTTTATACCATTCGGCTGCCCGGGTTCGACAAGTTTTCCTGCCGTAATGCATCCTGTGGACTGCAGGTCAATATATGAGATTTTTTTGACGGCTCTGTGTAGCGGCAGGGCAAAGCCGTCCTTATTGAGCCGTTCGACGAAGCTGGTGTTGATAATGTGAATACCAATACTGCCGAGTTCGAAGGCGAGCGAGCCATCGGGGTTTCGTTGCTCTGCCAGCTCATTCGGCAAATCGCTATATTCGATGACGGTTACCTTGCCGTCGACCAGGCAGAAATTTCCGACTTTTTCAAAAGGGCCGGTTTTTATAATCGCTTTTGAGGACATCTCGGCTTCGTCAAGGACGTGCAGGCCAATAAATAGTGGGTCAAAAATATTTATCAGTGGATTATCGACCTGCCAATAGCTAATGAGCTCTACTCCGCGCCTTTTCATATCTTCAATTGCACCGCAGATGTAGAGCGCCTTTAAGCTTCCACCATGGCCGTCAGGTGAGCAGGCAATCCTGTCCTTGTTAGCCAGAAGGATTTTGCCGTCGAGGCCAAAGTTGGGCAATGTGCCCTGCTGGAATATAAAGACATCCTTTTTTTTCAGACCGTAATAATCATTCGAGTGAAAAATTTCTACGGTCTTGGCGTAGTTCAGCGGGCTGGTCATAATATACCAGGGGCATGTAGCCTGGTATTTTTCGGAGACTGCCGCTATAGAATCGGCAAATATTTGAAACAGCGTCTTGTTTTTGACAGGGCTGATTGGGAAATCTCCCTTTGGGCCGTCGAATCCCAGCCTGGTTCCCTGTCCGCCGGCTACGACAAATGCCGCAACTTTGCTTTGCCCTATGAGTTTTTTGCCTAACTCTTTGGCTTGGCGATACTTGTGTTTTTGTTCTTCGTCGGCTGGTTCAGGCCTGTAGGACTTAGCAGGAGCAAACCTGTCCTCCGTTAGGAGTCCATAGGACTGAGCAAAGTCGAAGGATTGGCCGCTTATTTCAACTGAAAGGGGCTTTTTAATGTATTTGGCCACCCAATTGTCTATTTCTGCCAGGTCCAACTGCTCGATTTGTGCAAGTAGATTCTGCTTCTGGGCAGGTTTTAGTTGCTCCAAGAATGCCAAAAGATGGTCCTGCTGATGCTTTTTTAGCTGGTTTTTTATGTCTTCGTGTCTTTTTTGGGTAGTCATGTTTGCTGTCTCGGGCTAAAAACAAGGATATTAAGCGAATGGCAAAAAAAATTCAACAATTTTGGCTAATATGACGAAATTTTAATTGACACAAAAAAAAACTTGTGTTAATATTCAGTTAGTTAAAGGTAGGTTTAAAACAAAATTATAATATAAACAGTCATAATACTTGTATTGATTTCATATCTTAAACTTGCCTGCCAAAAAGGGTGATTTAGCTGCTTAATGTGAGGTGATAACTGTGTTAAACGACTTTAGAGTTGATTGAGTGTTAACCATATTGACAAAACCGGTTTTGCAAATGTGTGCCAACCGTTCTTAGGTGAAAATAAGGTATAATTAGAGAGGTTCGCAATGCAAAATAGTGTGTATGCACTTATCTATCAAAAAATGTAAACTGAAGTGTACTTAAGAACAGTTGGATTTGCGAATCTCGATAGAATTAAAAGGAGAAAAAAATGAGAAGAACAAAAGGTTTTACGTTAGTTGAGCTGTTGGTCGTTATTGCGATCATAGCGCTGTTGATGGGCATTTTGATGCCTGCACTGGCCAGGGTCAGGTCGATTGCCTTTCGAATGGTCTGTGGGACAAACCTGTCCGGCATTGGCAAGGCGATGCTGATTTATGCCAATGATTACGATGATGAGCTGCCCCGCGCAGGTTATCCCAATAGCCTAATTATTGATAAACTCGATAATTGGTACGCCGCAACCCGAGTTGGTGCTTTCGGAGCTGATCCGGGCCAAGCAACTGTTACATCGTCTTTTTATCTTTTGGTGAAGTACTCTGATGTAACGCCTAAGTCTTTTCTTTGCAAGAGTGACTCCTATGCCGAGGAGTTTGCGATTTCGGACCATATTCCACCTGCAACAGATGAAACTGAACTGATCGATGTCTGGGATTTCGGTTCAACAACCAACTTCGATACTGACCTCGGCGCCGATGCACATTGCAGCTACTCGTACCATCACCCTTTTTCCATGTATGCTTTGACTACATCGAGCGAACCCGGTATGGCAGTGGCTGCTGACCGTAATCCGTGGATACCACCTAATGCAAGACCTGAAAGCGATTGGAATACGTACATGGCTGGTGTTCTGTCAAACCCCAGGGACACGGAAAAGCAAAAGAGGGGAAATGCAATTCCTCATCAGGATGATGGACAGAATGTGCTGTTTCTGGATGGCCACACGTCCTTTGAAAAGTTCCCTTATTGTGGTATGGAGGAAGATAATATCTATACGCGCATAAACCCACAAGGTGCACCAATAGGCGACCGGGCTTACGGTGACCCCGCCAGTAGAAAAGACTCATTTTTGATAAATAATAGGGCAGAACTGGCCGGCAGCCCTTAAAGAACGACTCAAGACCAGCAATAGACGGCTTACAAGCGGCCTTGTGCTCAATAGCACAAGGCCGCTTTTTTATTGATTATTAACTAATAATTTAGAAAATACGTTGAGAGTAGCTGGCATAGAAATAATCAGGAGCTCCTGTTTATTTCCTTTTCGCTTTACAATCACGTTAAGCCTTGATACAATCCAGATAGTGTAAAATAGATGGATGTTTTGCATTTTTAACACGTAATATAGTATGCGTGATACGAGAAAATGGCCGGCAAAATAAAAATTGATACCGAGCGATGCAAAGGTTGCGGTTTGTGTGTGTTAGTGTGCCCAAAGGGCAGTATTACCATCTCTAAAAAGTCCAACAAAAAGGGTTACTTTCCGGCACAGGCAGCTAATGTCGATTGTACCGGCTGCAGCTTCTGTGCTCTTATCTGCCCTGATGCTGCGATAGAGGTTTTTCGTGAGGATAATGTTGTAGTTATCAAACCGAGCAAAAAAAATAAGACGACTTCAATTAAGGAAAAAGCGTGAGCTATGGGTTGTAAAACCTTAGAAGGAGACTCTTGCAACAAGGAAGGTGAGCTGAGTTGAGCAAAGATGCAAATGTGAGCGAGCGGTTGTTGATGTGTGGCAATGAGGCCTTGGCTGAGGCAGCCATTCTTGCCGGCTGCGATGCCTATTTCGGCTATCCTATTACCCCGCAAAATGAAGTTACTGCGTACATGTCGCGAAGAATGCCTGAAGAAGGTCGGGTATTTTTGCAGTGTGAAAGTGAATTAGCAGCAATCAATATGGTCTTTGGAGCTTCAGCCACGGGCAAAAGGGCTATGACAAGCTCGTCCAGCCCCGGTATCAGCTTAATGCAGGAGGGAATTAGCTATATGTCTGGTGCTGAGTTGCCGGCGGTAGTAGTTAATGTCATGCGGGGAGGGCCCGGCCTGGGCAATATTGCACCATCTCAAGGCGATTATTTTCAGGCCACCCGCGGCGGCGGACACGGCGATTATCGAACTATCGTCCTTGGGCCAT
>CAYWUO010000014.1:0-21405 GCA_964461285.1 uncultured Pirellulales bacterium | reverse complement strand
AAGTTCTTTTTACCTGACTGAATCTTTGTTCACTTGCCACAAATAAAGTATAGCCTATGCTATACAATATGTCAACTATTTATTTTAATTTTCTTAAGTTTTTTTAAAAAATGTTACATTTTTATTGAAAAACCGGCCATATCTGGTATAATAAAGATAATTGGGGGAGGCCCAGAACACCGGGCTGCGGAGTCCCGTACTCATAAGGCTAGTAAGCCACGTCTTTCGGACAAGCCGTCCAAGTCAAATTTAACCGCATAGTCTTATATATAAAGGACTAATGAGCTATATGAAAAGAGCCGGCAGACTTGGCACAAGTAAGCAGTTCCAAACTGCTTGCCGGCTGAGGACAAAACTTATGTCGATGCTTGCATCAGTAAAAAGTTTAGGACGAAGACGCTATGCTGGCTCAATCTCTGTGCTCTCTGCTTGTCCCGCCAAAGCCTTGGCGAAGGCGGATGAACTCTGTGGCTAAAAATAATTAGTGAATATCCGTGTAAATTCGTGTGTATTTATGGTTATCTCTTCGTGCCGGAGCCTGTCCGCCGAAGCCTTGGCGAAGGCGGATGTCTTCGTGGCTGAAAATATGTTCAACCAAATTGACCTTATTATGCAAAACAAAGCCAATTTTATGAAAAATCCGCCGTTCGTAAGTTATGAGAAATCAAACGGTTATGAAAACGCACCCCCATTTTTGGCCCAAAAATCCCAAAGCCAATTTCCAAAATGCCAAAATGAACATAACTTATTGTTATACAACGAACTATGAACCACGAACTATGAACTACGAACTAAAAAACAAACCCAATTCAAACCCAATCAAAGCCAATTTTGTCCGTCGTAGGCGGATTCGAACCGCGTACTTACTCATTGAAAGGCTCAAATTCGAATTGTTTAATTCACATAAAAATAGTTTGACATGTCTGTTAAATTTTCTAAAATGTAGGGTTCTTTATAACTTATGGGTTTTTATATGAAGAGTTTTTTGGCAAAAAAAGGTGAAGTTCAGCCGAAATGGCTGCTTGTGGATGCCGAAGGTGCGATTCTGGGCCGAATGGCCGCCAAAATTGCGCCGATACTTATGGGCAAAAACAAGCCGACTTATACGTCGCACGTTGATACGGGCGATTATGTAATTGTCGTCAACGCCGACAAAATAAGGGTAACCGGCAAAAAGGCCCAGATGAAGGAATATGATTATTACACGCATCATCCGGGCGGCCGTAAAATTGTCAGCTTCGCCGATATGATGGCCAGAAAACCGGAAAAGGTGATTGAGTTAGCGGTAAGGCGAATGCTGCCGAAGAGCAAGCTTGGCAGAAAAATGTTGACAAAATTGAAGGTTTATCGAGGCCCGGAGCACGAGCATCAGGCCCAAAAACCCGAAAAGATAGAATTATTTTAGGTTAGTTAAAGATACAAATTATGGCAAAGACTGAAACTGATAATCCGGCTGCCGCAAGAGCAGTGAAAAAGCCGCAACCGTCTACGGAACCGGCGAAGAAAGTACCTGATAAGGGCGGTTTCTATTGGGGTACCGGCAGAAGAAAAAGCTCTGTCGCCCGTGTCAGAATCAAGCCCGGAAGCGGCAAATTACTGATTAACAAAAAGGCTCTCGAAGAATATTTCAGACGAGAGCAGGATAGAAATGCAGTTCTAGCGCCGCTAAAAACGGTTAAGGCGGAAAAGTCGTTTGATGTCTTTATCAACGTCAAGGGCGGCGGTACTACAGGTCAGGCGGGAGCATCCCTTTTGGGAGTTGCCCGGGCGTTGAGGAGCTACGATGAAAATTATATCCACATGCTGCGGGAAAGCGGCCATCTAACACGCGACCCAAGGATGGTCGAGAGGAAAAAGCCGGGCCGGGCAGGTGCGAGAAAGAAATTCCAGTTCTCGAAGCGTTAATTCGCAAATCAAGAGATTATCAAAAAGCCACTGGAATTTCCGGTGGCTTTTTTTATGGAGTATATTTCGATGTCAAGATTAGAGCATAAAACAAAAGGAGCAGCTTTAATATTTACTGCGTGCGGATTTTTCTGCGTAGCCGGCTGCTTGATAAAGTTCGGCTCATATATCGGCGCGTATAAGCTGGCTTTCTTTCGATTCGTCATAGGATTCTGTTTGATTGCAGCCGCGGCAATGTCAGGGCAAATAAAGCTTGTTTTTAATGATAAGAAGCTGCTGTTTCTGCGCGGTCTTACAGGCGGCATTGCTGTCTTTATATCAATCCTGTCGATTACCAGGCTGGGATTGAGCAAGGGTATGGTTCTTTTCTGTGCATACCCTATTTTCGGAAGTATTTTCAGTGCGATTTTTCTGAAGGAGCGGCTGCGTGCGATAAATTTTGTGGCTCTTTTTACCGCCCTGGTTGGTGTCTACTTTGTCGCATACGACAAAGGACAGGGTTTTACATTGCTGGTCTTTGGCAGATATGAGCTATTGGCGATTTTCGGAGCGGTGATTGCCGGGATAGCAATCACACTGATACGCAAGCTCCACGATACGGATGACTCACTGGCGATTTACTTTTCCCAGTGCGTAGTCGGCATTTGGCTGGTTATAATGCCGGCTTTTAAGGGCGGTATTGCTGTTGAGCCAAGGGCGGTTTATATCCTTCTTGCCATGGGAGTAACTGTCACTATCGGCCAATTATTGATGACGCAGGGTATGAAATATGTACCGGTCAAGATTGGCTCACTGCTGCTTCTACTCGAGCCCGTGCTTTGCTACACAGCTGGAGTGGTAATATTTAGTGAGCCCTTGACCTTCGTCTGTTTTTTGGGTTCAGCGCTGGTTATTGGTTCCTGTGCGATAGTTTTGGCCGGCAGGAAAGCTTGACCGCCGAAAAAGAAGCTGATATGTTTAACTGATATTTGAGATAAGGAAAAGGAGTCACAATGATACGAGTTGCGATAATAGGGGCAAGTGGATATACAGGTGCCGAGTCGATACGGATAATCCTGCAGCATAGTGAGGCAGAATTGGTCTATCTGACCGCGCTGCCGGAAGAATGCGGGGCTGTGGAGGATGTTTTTGGCCAGTTTAAGGGCCGGTGCAATCTGCAAATCGAGCCGTTGGATTTTAAAAAGTTGACCGGCCTGGCAGATATGGCCCTTTGCTGTCTGCCTCATAAGGTCTCTATGGGATTTGTGCCTAAGCTTTTAGAAGCCGGCTTGAAGGTTGTCGATTTCAGCGCGGATTACCGGATAAATGACGTAGCTGTTTACGAAGAATTCTATAAAGTCAAGCACGCCGATACCGCAAATCTGTCACGGGCGGTATTCGGATTGCCGGAATTGTTCCGGGAAAAGATAAAAGGTGCAGATTTAGTCGCCAATCCAGGCTGTTACCCTACGGGGGCATTGCTGGCAATAGCGCCATTATTAAAAGAAGGTCTTATCGAGACAGATTCGGTTATTGATAATGCCGTGACCGGAATAACCGGTGCCGGCAAGAATCCGTCAGTAAAGTTTCATTATCCAAATATGAACGAGAATTTGTTTGCTTATAGCATCGGCACGCACCGGCATATGCCGGAGATGGAGCAAATCGCCGGCGAAATTGCCGGCTCTACTGTGAAGATACTATTTCAGCCGCATGCAGGACCCTTCGATAGGGGAATACTATCGACGATTTATTGTCAGCCAAAGGGTAAAGTGAATAACGAGCAATTAGCAAAACTATATAAAGATTTCTACACCGCTGAACCATTTGTGCAAATATGCAAGGAGGCCCCTGCTGTTAAAGATGTTGCCGGGACGAATTATTGCCATATCTTTGTAACCTGCGTTAAGGGCAAAATCGTAGTTTTCTCGGCGATAGACAATCTGGTAAAAGGTGCCTCCGGCCAGGCGGTTCAGAATATGAATATCATCTTCGGCATTGATGAAACCTTGGGACTTAAATAAAATTTGCATTAGCTTTTAATAAAAAATGAAAAGATATAAGAACAACTATGCTTTTATTGACAGTCAAAATCTGAATCTTTCAATTCAGGCACAAGGCTGGAGGCTCGATTTTAAAAGATTCAGGAAATATTTAGAAGATAAATATGGGATTAGCAAAGCTTTCCTTTTTATTGGATATATACCAACAAACCAAGATTTGTATATATCGCTACAATCCTATGGATATATCTTAGTTTTTAAGCCAACCTTGATTTTGCCAAGCGGTAAGCCAAAAGGTAATGTGGATGCTGAATTAGTTATGCACACTATGATAGAACGTCCAAATTATGAGAAGGCCATCATCATTACCGGCGACGGTGATTTCTATTGCTTAATTGAATATCTCGAAAAAACGGGGAAATTGCTAAGACTCATTATTCCCAACAGGCATAAATATTCGGCACTATTGCGAAAATTTGCCTCGAAAATCACATTTATGAACGGGTTGAAAGATAAGTTGCAATACAAAAAGGAGCAATAAAAAAGAGGCATCGCCGCGGGACGGAACCCTTTGGTTAACCTCTTATCGTAATTCCTATATTAAGTATACGTTTAACATCGGAAAAATCAAGTAAAAATATCGGATTATTTATATAGATTTTCCATATTG
Organism: uncultured Pirellulales bacterium; assembly: GCA_964461285.1. Classification (GTDB taxonomy): domain Bacteria; phylum Planctomycetota; class Phycisphaerae; order Sedimentisphaerales; family Anaerobacaceae; genus CAZBWE01. The sequence goes on along the minus strand of CAYWUO010000014.1, from coordinate 16,848 downwards.
AGCGCCCCATTGTACATAAGTAGTGCTCAAAAAAGATATTATATGCTCGGTGGTAACGCAGTTTTTTTATAGTCGATTAGCGAATGCAGACAAACATCGCTAATACAATGGTAAAATAAGACAATTAGGAAATAAGTAGGTGTCTGGGCTTGTTTTAAAAGTAGCGACGTGTCAATTTGCTGTAGGGAAATCGATAAAGCGAAATTCCCAGCAGATTCAGGAATTTCTGCAAAAAGCACACAAGGCCAGGGCGGACATTGTGCATTTTCCCGAATGTGCGCTTAGCGGTTATGTAGGTGCTGACTTTCCAAACTTCGATGGCTATGACTGGCAGCTTCTCGAAGAAGAGACTGAAAAGATTTTGGGTATTACAAAAAAGCTCGGTCTTTGGGTTGTCCTGGGAAGTACACATCCACTCGCAACATCAAATAAGCCGCACAACAGCTTATATCTAATCAATCCGAAGGGTAAAATTGCCGGCAGATACGACAAGAGATTCTGTCTTAAAGGTGAATTGAGACGTTATACGCCGGGTAATAAATTTGTGAACTTTGCGGTCAAGGGCGTGAAATGCTCGTTGCTAATATGCTTTGATGCGCGGTTTCCGGAGCTTTATCGAAAGCTTTATAAACAGGGCGTCAAATGTATTTTTCAATCTTTTTACAATGCCCGCCAGAAAGGCCCAAGCATTCATACTCATATTATGCGGCAGACGATGCAGTGCCGGGCGGCGACAAACCATTTCTGGGTCAGCATGGCCAATTCGAGCGGATACTATGCGCCCTATCCATCGTGCATAATCGCACCCGATGGCAAAATTATAAAGCAGTTAAAGGCAAATCGGCCTGGCATAATGGTAAACACCGTTGATTTGAAAAGGAAATTCTACGACCCTATGGCTGGCATTAGAGATATGGCAATCGCCGCTGCTCTCAGCAACAGCCCGAAAATTATAAAAGGTAAACGCACAAAAATCATACCCCAGCTTTGAGAATAAAATGCTGGTTAATTCGGCCAATTAGGTTTATAATATCTTAAAACAAAGGTAAAAGTAAACCTATTCAGAAAGGAATTAAAAATGCCGGATAGGTCAAGAGACTGGTTAGCCCAGGCCAAACGTGATTTAAATCACGCCGTAAATGCTCGCCAGGATGGGGATTTTGAGTGGTCGTGTTTTAGTTCCCAGCAGGCAGCAGAGAAAGCAGTGAAGGCGGTTTTTCTTCACCAGCACGGCGAAGGCTGGGGGCACTCGGTCTATGGATTATTAGGCGCACTCAGCGATAAGGTGGATGTTCCGGAGGAGTTGTTGGATGCTGCCAAAGCTCTTGACAAGCATTATATCCCTACACGCTATCCTAACAGCTTTGACTCCGGAGCACCGGGTGACTACTACACAAAAACCGATGCGCAACAGGCAATCGAAAATGCTAAACAAATCATCGAATTCTGTGAAGGTTGTATTTGCTGACAAAGCAGATGTCCTGCGTCAGTTAAAAGATTATGCCAGAAGAGTCAAACAGGCGCATCCAGAGGTTGAGCGGGTGGGTTATTTCGGCTCTTACGCTAACGACACATACGGCCCAGCCAGCGATGTGGATTTGCTGATTATTCTACAGCAAAGCGATAAGCGTTTTTTGGACAGAATTCCTGATTTTCTCCTTGGGAATCTCTCAATCTGCTGCGATGTTTTCCCTTATACTAACGAAGAATTAGAGAAAATGCAGGAACAAAATAATCCCTGGATTCGCCATGTCCTTAAAGAAACAGTGTGGCTTTAAGTTAAGTATAGAATAGTAGGTCAATAATGATAAGAAACAAACGCAAACTGGATGAGTTCTACCGAAAGTTAGACGCAGAGGAAAATCTCTCTTACAAGGAAGCTGCGCGGATATATGATGCCTTGCACAAAGAGGCTGTTGCGTTGGGTGCAATCGGCCATGAGAGCATCTGGGACGGTTTCGAGGTAGATTTGCGGATAGCTCAAGCAATGAGTAGGTTAAAACGTGCTCGAAAAGCTAATAAAACGAATAGCTAAAAGGTTGGACGCAGATAAGATTCCCTATATGGTTATCGGCGGTCAGGCGGTACTGGTATATGGCAGGCCAAGGATGACGCGCGACATTGACATAACATTAGGAATAGACGCAGATGGTTTTGCGCTTGTTGAAAAAGCGTGCAAAAAATTAAAGTTGGAGATGCTGCCAGAAAAGCCGGAGAACTTTGCGAAGGAAACAAGAGTACTGCCTGCGGAGGAGAAAAAGTCGGGAATCCGTGTGGATTTTATTTTCTCTTTCAGCGAGTATGAAAGGCAATCGCTCAAAAGAACCAGGCAAGTTAAAATAGATGACTATCCTGTAAAGTTTGCCTCCTGTGAAGATGTTATTATCCACAAAATGGTCGCAGGCAGAGCCATAGATGAGGAAGATGTCAGAAGCATGATAGTTAAGAATAAAAAGTCTATTAATCTTAAGTATGTCAGGAAGTGGCTATCAGAGTTCGGTAATTTCCCCGAGCACCAACAGATATTAGAAAGGTTCAATAATATGCTGAAAGAATAATGCAATTCCCAAACTTGCCACATTTTTAAATATGCGAATTTCAGAAAACCAATATATCAAGTACTGTTCGTGACCTAAATTCCTGCTTAGTGCCGGGAAAAAAACAATGGCAAATAATACTGTTACATCGCCTAAAGGATTTTTAGCTGCGGGACTGAGTTGCGGGATTAAGAAATCCGGCAATCTGGATTTGGGGATGATTGTCTGTCCGGCTGGTGCAAAGGCGGCAGCGGTTTTTACTACGAATAAAATTACTTCTGCTGCGGTGCAGATTAGCAAAAAGCACATAAAGAGCGTCAATATTTCGGCTGTGGTTGTTAATTCCGGCAATGCAAACGCCTGCACCGGCCAGCAGGGAATCAAAAATGCAATAAAGATGTGCAGCGAAACAGCTAAGCAGATTGAGGAAGGCCCGCACAGCGTTCTCGTTGCCTCTACCGGTATTATCGGCGAGCAATTGCCAGTTAAAAAAATTACCTCAGGTATTTCAAAAGCAGCAGCAAAGCTCTCTACAACAGAAGCAGCGGGCCTGAATTTTGCCAAGGCGATAATGACGACCGATACAAAACCAAAGCAGGCCGTCCGCCGAATCGAAATATCCGGCAAAAAAGTAAGCATAGCCGGTGCGGTAAAAGGAGCGGGTATGATTGCTCCGAATATGGCAACGACACTGTGTTTTATTACGACCGACGTTGCTATAACAAAACCGTTACTGTCGAAGGCGTTGAAGGCAGCAATCGGCAACTCACTAAACAAGCTGACTGTTGACGGTCATCAGAGCACCAATGATACTGCGATAATCCTTGCCTCCGGCTTAGCGGGAAATCGCCCTATAGTAAATCAATGCCCTCGGTATAAAAAGTTCGTAAAAGCTCTATCGGAGTTGTGTGATGATTTGGCCAAGCAGATGGCGCTTGATGCAGAAGGCGCGACTCGAATGTTTAAGGTCGTAATCAAAGGTGCTGCTACGAAGGCCGGCGCCGCAAAGGCGGCGCGTGCGGTAGCTGATTATGATTTAGTAAAGTGTGCAATCCACGGCGGTGACCCCAACTGGGGCAGGATTATCTGTGCTGTCGGCTCATCGGGAGTAAAATTAACTCCCGATAAGCTATCCTGCAAAATCGGCGATATAACCGTCTTCAAAAATGGAGCACCGAGAAAATTTGACGCAAAAAAGGCAAGTAAGGTTATCTCTAAGACGGAGCATACAATAACGATGGATTTGGGTGTGGGAAAGCAAAGCGATTTTTGCTATGGCTGTGATTTAAGCGCTGAATACGTAAAAATCAACGCTCATTATCACACATAATACAAAAGCACAGCAACAGGACATAAGAGCACAAGCAATATTTTTAAGACTTCCGTCTTTAGATTCAGTATGCCCCAATAAAATGCTTGAAAAATGTATTTGTTTCGTTAAACTCCGTTGAATTTTATGTGTTACGCAGGTAAAAATGATGATTAGTTCTATTTAAGGAGCAGAAACAGTGAAGATTTTTAAGAGCATCGTTGCATTTTTGATACCAACTTTTGCCTTTAGCACGGCGGCATTGGCGGTAGAAGGTTCGGAATCGGCAGAGCTTGTCAGCACCCCGCCAAGCTGGGCCATTGCCCCAGTAGGAGCGGTGTTGGCCCTGTGTTTTGCGTTGTATTTCTATAAGAAGGTGATGGCAGCTCCTGAAGGTACTGAGAAAATGATATCCATTGCTAACTACGTCCGCGAGGGTGCCTATGCGTATTTATTCAGGCAGTACAGCGTCGTATCGCTGGTATTTTTGATATTGCTGATAATCCTCGGGGCCTGTGCTTATCTGGGTGTGCAGAACCCGTTTGTTCCGGTGGCGTTTTTGACAGGCGGTTTTTTCAGCGGTCTTAGCGGCTTTTTGGGTATGAAGACCGCAACAAACGCATCTTCCCGGACTGCCCAGGGCGCCAGCGTGAGTTTGAATCGCGGCCTGCAGGTTGCCTTTCGCTCAGGTGCGGTGATGGGCCTTGTAGTCGTTGGCTTCGGCCTTTTGGATATTTCGCTGTGGTATTTGATACTGGATAAGCTCGTTTACACGGCTGAGCATATGGAAAAAGGCATTAGATTTCTCGGATTACAGTTTGTTCCTATTGGTATGGACCCGCATCATAAGCTCGTGGAAATCACAACAACAATGATTACGTTTGGTATGGGTGCCTCTACGCAGGCGTTATTTGCTCGTGTTGGCGGTGGTATCTTTACCAAGGCGGCCGACGTTGGGGCGGATTTGGTCGGCAAGGTGGAGGCCGGTATACCGGAAGACGACCCGAGAAACCCGGCTACAATCGCTGATAACGTCGGCGATAATGTTGGCGATGTAGCGGGTATGGGTGCTGATTTATACGAGAGCTATTGCGGCTCGATTCTTGCAACAGCGGCTCTTGGAGCGGCACTATCGGTGAATGTTCTTGCCGGCAGAGGTATGGATCCGCTCAAGGCAGTTCTTGCTCCAATGGTTGTTGCAGGGCTTGGTATTATTTTGTCAATTATCGGTATATTTATGGTTCGCTGCAAAGAGGACGCCAGCCAGAAGAATTTGCTGCGGGCGCTTCTATTCGGAACTTTGGGCAGCTCAGTGCTGATTCCCGTGGCCTTAGCTGGGATGGTTTACTTTGGATGGATTAGCTGGGGTATTTTTGGCTCGGTCGTCTCCGGCCTGATAGCCGGTGTCGTTATAGGGCAGTTTACGGAATATTATACATCTGATAGTTACAGCCCGACTCGCGGTATCGCAGAACAGACAAAGATGGGGGCCGCAACTACGATTATCGAGGGCTTTGCAACCGGTATGTATTCTTCGGGCCTGCCGGTTTTGACAATAGTCATAGGTATCCTGTGTGCCTTTGGTTTTGCGGGTGGTTTTTCGAATGTATCGATGGGTCTTTATGGTATCGGCTTTGCCGCGGTCGGTATGCTTTCAACATTAGGTATCACTCTTGCGACCGATGCCTACGGCCCCATCGCTGACAACGCCGGAGGAAATGCTGAGATGAGCGGATTAGGCCCGGAAGTCAGAAAGAGGACCGATGCCCTCGACGCCCTCGGCAATACTACGGCAGCAACGGGAAAGGGCTTTGCAATCGGCTCAGCGGCTTTGACTGCTATGGCGCTATTGGCGGCGTACATCGAAGAGGTTCGGATATGGATTGCAAGACTGGCAACAGAAGCCGGTGGGATTTTCAAGGCCGGCAGTATAGAGTTTACCCCCGAAAGTGCCAAGCTCGCAGGGGTTGCTGATTTTGTCAAAGCATATGATCTGACGATAATGAACCCGAAGTTGATTTGTGGTTTGTTTATTGGTGCTATGATGACCTTTGTGTTTTGTGCGATGACGATGAAGGCCGTCGGCAGGGCTGCGGGGGCTATGGTCAATGAGGTCCGCCGGCAGTTCAAGGAAATCGCCGGTATTATGGAAGGGACCGGCACGCCTGATTATGCCCGCTGTGTTTCTATTTCGACCCGCGGCGCACAAAAGGAGATGATTTTGCCTTCGCTTCTGGCAATTATCGTACCGGTTCTTACGGGATTGATTTTGGGTGTGGCAGGTGTGATGGGCCTTCTGGCGGGAGGGCTTACGTGTGGTTTTGTTCTTGCAATTACGCTAAATAACGCCGGCGGTGCCTGGGACAACGCCAAGAAATATATCGAAAAAGGCGCTCTCGGCGGCAAGGGCTCCGATGCCCACAAGGCAAGTGTGGTCGGCGATACCGTCGGTGACCCGTTCAAAGATACATCGGGGCCGAGCTTGAACATCCTGATTAAGCTGATGACAATGGTCAGCGTAGTCTTCTCAGGTGTTGTAGTGAAATTTGCCCCTGTTATTGGCGGCTGGCTTGGTATCGGTAAATAGTTCGCGTTTGACTACGCGGTTGACGCAGCCGGCTAATATCGGTAATCTATCGGGGTGGTTGACTCAACCATCCCGTTTTTTATTGAAAAAGAGGTCGTGATTTGGCAAAGAGGAAAATCGCAGAGGCAAAGGTGTTTGCGTTAGCTGCTGCAAGGTTAGCGGCTGACCGGCATTGTACTGATATTGTGGTTATGGACTTGAAGGGCAAATCGCCTGCTACTGATTATTTTGTAATTGTAACAGGCACAAGCAACAGGCAGATGCGCGCCGTTGCCAATGAAATCTCCGAAGAGGCGAGGAAACAGGGCATGGAGCGATTCGGCCGGGCCGGCTATGAGCAGGGACGCTGGATATTGCTCGACTATGTCGATATCGTAGTCCATATCTTTGACAGCGAATACCGGGAATACTACGATTTGGAGCTGCTCTGGGGTGATGCAAAACGGCTGAAGTGGGAAGAGGCCTCGGAAAAATGAAGCTCGCAGTTGACATACTCGAAGAGAGAATCAGTGCTGCGATGGTCGCTGTTGCCGGCCGGAAGGATTGCGCAGCTATAGTAAGGCCCTCAACAGACCCCAGATTCGGTGACTACCAGGCCAACGGCGTAATGGCTTTAGCCAAACAGCTTAAAACCGACCCTCGCAAACTTGCGGAGAAGGTGCTAACAAACTTAGACGTCACAGACATTTGCGAACAGCCGGAGATTGCAGGCCCGGGCTTTATAAATTTGCGGCTAAAGCCCGATTTTATTACCGACCGCCTGCTTGAAATCAACAAAGACCATAAAAGTCTTGGTATAGGAAAGACCAGTAAGCCAAAGACTATCGTTGTTGATTTTTCAGGGCCTAATATCGCCAAGCAAATGCACGTCGGCCACCTGCGAAGCACAATCATCGGCGATTGTATCTGCCGGGTCCTCGAATTCCTCGGTTACAAAGTCATCCGCCAGAACCACATCGGCGACTGGGGTTTGCAAATGGGCATGATGTCTTATAAAGTGGAACCCAGCTTCATTGAGGGTGAAGATTTGCCTGCTCTTGAGAATCATTATAAGACAATTAGTAATATAATAGTTACCGATGAGGATGTGGCTGAAGGTGTTCGTAAAAGTGCAGCCCGCTTACAACAAGGACATGAAGCTGAAAGAAGAAATTGGGAACATTTGCGAAGAAAAACCTTGAAAGCATGCTTTGAAATTTATGACATGCTCGGCGGGGTGTTTACAGAAGAGGATATACGCGGTGAGAGTTTTTACAAAGACATGCTGGCTGGAATTGTAGATGAGTTAAAGAAAAAGAATTTAGCGGTGGAGTCTGACGGAGCGGTTTGTGTATTTCCGGATGGTTTTAAGAATAAAGAGGGTGAGCCGCTGCCGTTTATTATCCAGAAGTCCGATGGTGCGTATCTTTATGCAACGACGGATTTGGCGGCGTTAAAATATAGAGTCAACGAGCTAAAGGCCGACACGATAATTTACGTTACGGATGCCCGGCAGAAGCTGCATTTCGAGATGCTTTTTGCGGTAGCACGAATGGCGAAGTGGGATGTAAAACAGAAGACAGAAGACAGAAGACAGAAGACAGAGTTTGTTCACGTTACATTTGGCAGCGTATTAGGCGAAAATGGCAAGCCGCTAAAGACCCGTGAAGGTGAAAATGTAAAACTAAAGGACCTCCTCGACGAAGCCGTCGAGCGGGCAAAAGCAGTTGTAGATGAAAAGAATCCCGATTCTGATTTGTCTGATGCGGAAAGGGACAAAATCGCCAAGGCCGTCGGAATCGGGGCGGTCAAGTATGCAGATTTCTCCAACAACCGAACCAGTGACTATGTCTTCAGCTATGACAAGATGCTGGCGATGGATGGTAACACTGCTCCATATATGCAATACGCCTATGCACGTATAAAATCCATCGAACGAAAAGCACAGACCAAAGATGTTGATATCGAGACCGAGCTTGCTGACTTGAAAGAGTTAAAATTAACCGAGCCGGCTGAGCTGGATTTGGCAAAATATTTGATTCGTTACGGAGAAGCGATACAGGATTCCGTAGCTGATTACAGGCCTAATTATTTAACTACATACCTGTATGAATTAGCTCAGAAGTTCAGCGTTTTTTATACGAATTGTCCGGTTCTCGATGCCGGGCCTGATAAGAGGCCTACGCGATTATTGCTCTGTGATTTAACCGCAATGACTATCAGGCACGGCCTGAGTGAGCTTTTAGGTATAGAAGTTGTCGAACAGATGTAGAAAAAATTAGACACGGATTGAAATAGGATTTACACTATTTCAGTCAAATACAGGTAATTAATCATAATGAGGTTTATGTAAGATGGTTTATTCGCTCGAAGATAAGATGTCTAAAGGTAGATTGATGGAATTCTGCGGGAGGAATCGTGTCAGAAAACTGTCTGTTTTCGGTTCTGCTCTCCGCGGTCAATTGGGGCCTGATAGTGATATCGATTTGTTAGTGGAGTTTGAGCAAGGCCGTACGCCCGGCCTTTTTTCAATTATCAAAATGGAAATGGAGCTTGCAGAAATACTCGGTAAAAAGGTAGATTTGCGGACTCCAGAAGATTTAAGCCAGTATTTCCGTGACGAGGTGATACGAAATGCCGAAATTCAGTATCAAGCATGAAGATGAGGTAAGACTGAGGCATATACTGGATGCAGCGGTTGAAATCCAGCAGTATGTGCAGGCTTCGACTCGCGAGGATTTGAACCGCGACCGCAAGCTGGTTCATTCGCTCGTTCGCCTTCTTGAAATTATCGGTGAAGCGGCAACACAAGTGTCAGAGGAACTCCGCGACAATGCTCCCGAGATTCCCTGGCCTGTCTTGATTGGTATGAGAAACCGACTTATTCATGCCTACTTTTCCATTAATCTGGATATTGTATGGAGTACCTCAACAGAGGATATTTCTTCGCTTATTACGGAATTAAAAAAACTACTTGGGAAATGATGAGATAATGAGTTTTCTCAAATTGGGTTGATTATGCAATGAAAATCGTCCAAAAGGATTTCAGTATAAGCACCAAAAAACGGAACGAGCTGATAGATATTACAAGCCGGGTCAGCTCAGCCGTCAGTCAGTCAGGTATAGCTAACGGCGATGTAATAGTCTATTGTCCTCATACAACCGCGGCAATTACCATAAATGAAAATGCCGACCCCTCTGTCATCCACGACTTACTTTTGACTTTAGGAGAGTTAATACCCCATAATCGGCCGGGCTATCAGCACTATGAAGGCAATTCCGATGCGCATTGCAAAAGCTCTCTATTCGGCTGTAGCGAACAGGTCCTGATAAAGGGTAAGAAACTTTCGCTTGGCACCTGGCAGGGCATTTTTTTCTGTGAATTTGACGGCCCCCGCAGCAGGAAAGTATACGTCCAAATCCGCGGAGAATAGAAAACCCAGGTTTACATTACCTTTTTTCAGGTATTCACAGGCCGGTTTCCGCGCATAAAAAAAGGCGAGGTGGTGGGACCGGCTGGGGGGGAGACCGGTGTACCACACTGCCTCGCCGAGGTTCGTGCGATGCTATAGACAGCATCAATTCAGTTTTTACAAGTTAAGAAGAACTAACGATTCTTTGAGAGCCTGTCAAGAAAAAATCTGTAAATTTCCAAGGGTCCTTTACCCCACATTTCTGCTTTCTTTCAACGAGGTTATTATACAAGCTATGAGGGTAAAATGCAAGTAAAAAATTGTTTTTTCCCATTTTTTGTAATTATTGAATTATGCACCTGGAAATGAGAAATTTGCTTGTTTTGCGGAGCTGTGATTTTTAGCTTAAATTATCGGCCAATAAGCTAAAAGTTGTCCATTCCAGGCTTGTTCGGTAACAGCCCTGAAACTATGTTTATAGCCCTGTATATAACAGAATCTGCCGAATATGCTCGCAGCAGGGGCAGGCGGCAAAAGCGCCGCAGTCAAATTATCTCAGTTATTGATTTTGAGATTTTTGATTTATTTCAGATTGGCGGTTGGAATAAGGGGGCTTGATTTGTCGGCTGATGAATACATTGTCGGTGGATGAAAAAATTCGTCAAAATATTTATATTGATTGTTTTTGTGCCGGGAAAAATTTTCATAGATTAATATTTTGATTTTTCATTTATTTTATTGTAGATTAAATCTTAGCCGTTATTTTTTGACTGTTTTTATGGTAAAGATTTCCGAGAAAATAGAACGCTTAAAAGATACCATTAACTCTGCCTGTGCCCGTGCAGGCAGGGAGCCCGGTGAAATAAAACTCGTCGTTGTAACCAAATCAGCCACGTTCGAGGCCGTAAAGGAAGTTATCCGGCTGGGCTTTACCGAGCTTGGTGAAAACCGGGTTCAGCAGCTAAAAAAGGTTTCAGCTCAGGTAGCGGATTTTTTACAACAATCGGGTGGTGATTTGGCTCTGCCAAGAGATGTGAGCTGGCATATGATAGGCCACCTGCAGCGTAATAAGGTCCGCCAGGTCCTTCCCATAGCTTCTCTGATACATTCGGTTGATACGCTTCGGCTGGCGGAGGAAATAAACACTTCAGCGGCAAAACTGAACTTATGCCCCAGAATACTCTTGCAGGTTAATGTTTCCAACGAACCGCAAAAATACGGTGTTCCGGTAGGAGCAGCAACACATCTTGCTGAACAGATAGATACTCTGCCGAATTTAAAGCTGGTTGGTCTGATGACAATGGCGCCGCTAACGCATAATAAAGATGTAGTTCGGGCTTGTTTTATTCGGGCAAGAGAGCTGTTTGTTGAGATGCGTGGCGAGAGGATTGTCGGCCCACAGTTTGCAGAGCTAAGTATGGGTATGAGCTCAGATTATGAAGTCGCCGTCGAGGAGGGCGCAACCATACTTCGCATCGGCTCAGCAATCTTTACCGGGTGAAATCCTGCTTTGGTGTTTTTAAATACGACCGTCAATCGTAAAATATCAATTCTATAGTGCCGGAAAAACACAACAAAAGTGAAAAGTAGCATACCTAACAAGCCGAAATTAGTTTATAGATTGCGAACAGTTGTTCGTCTAAATGCCAACGGTTAAATGCCGGCAGGCAAAACTATTGGGTGCTGGTTCGAAGTCCTATAATGCTGCTGAAAAAGATAATTACATGGAAAAAGCAGAATTAATAAGCTTAACCGAAATACCTCAAAACTTCGTAGATGTTCTGTACCTGACAAATGAAGGGCAGATGCCGCATGAAATAAAGCGACTTTTGAAACAGAGGAAACTTTCTTTCGCAGTACTGCCCATAGACAAGTTTATTAATATACGCAATCAACTCGAACTTGTCGGAACCGTTATTATTGATGCAGAGGATTTGAACAGGACGCAGCAGCAACTGGCCCGCATAATTGAATCTCTCGAGATAGAAAATATTGGCGTAATTTTGCTTACCGACCGTATGGATGTGCCAATTAAAAGTTTTTCTTTGGCGCCTGCGAATACCAGTTTTTCTTTAACCAACACAACAAAATCGGTTTCCATAGATGAATTGTGGGTTAGAATCAGCGTCAATCTTGCATATCGCAAAAAGAGCTCCGGTATCGCAGTGAAACCCGCGGGGCCGCCGAAGCACACACAAAGAATTTCCAGAAATAACCTGGCACAGCAGCTTCAGATGACCGGGGCCCTGGTAGACAGTCTGACAGAGCAGCTTCGTTTAGCCGGTCTTGTTCAGCAGGATTTTCTGCCAACTCAGTTGCCCAACACTGAGGAAGTACAATGGGCTACAGCTTTTTTGCCGGCAGAGTGGGTCTCGGGCGACATTTATCATATCGTTCGTGTTGACGAGCAACACATAGGTTTTTATGTAGCTGATGTTGTTGGCCACGGAATGCCCGCGGCGCTTTTGACGATTTTCCTGAAACAGTCTCTGGTTATGCGAGAGACCATTGAGAGTAATTATCATGTCTTTTCACCGGCTGAAGTTATGAGAAATCTTAATGCGAAGATGACCGCGCAGAAACTCTCCGGTTATCGCTTTGCTACCTGCTGCTATTGTCTGTTGAATACTAAAACACTCCAGCTAACCTATGCTCGTGCCGGCCATCCCTATCCGATTTTTATCAGGTCCGGGCAGCAGCCGGAACAACTGGAAATTCGAGGCTCATTACTGGGGGTATTTGAACAAGCCGAGTTCATCCAGGAGACCATTCAGCTCCACAGCGGCGATAAGCTGTTGTTGTATTCCGACGGGGCGGAACCTTTTATAGGCAGTTTCAGTGACTTAACCGGCTTTCATTTCAAAGAACAATTTTGTGAAATCAAAGATTTACCCATTATTGAACTAATGGATAGACTCCACGAGCTTGCTCAGAATCAGAAAGTCGAAGCATCCGAAGTTGACGATATTACAATAGTAGGACTTGAAATACTTTAGAGGCGAAAAAGTGTGCCCGTTTGCTACGATATTGTAGCGATATCTTAACAGACAAAAAATAGGGCCAGCATAGAAGTGCCAGCCCTTTCACTTTTGGAACAATCTATTCCTTCAAACGGTCTTCAAGACGTTTAAGCCGCTTCTCGAAATTCTCTATCCGATGGTCCATACTGGACAGGTACAATTTAACGCGAATACTTTGCTTGTTCAGTAAACTTGCCTGGGTTTTTATATCATGAAGCCTATCAAAAGATGGTTCACTGACAGTTTTGTAAGGGATAAACCACGGCTCGTGTGGTTGAGCATATTTCTTTACTGCATTTGGGTCGTAGTACTTAGTTCGCGGGTAGTCTGTCTCCTTAAATCTATCATACGGTATAGGCTCTAATCCTCTTTCAGCCTCAAGTTTTTCCAGACATTTGTCCAAGCATCGGCTTAGCCATGCGTGTTGCATCCTTAGCTCAAGTGTGTGCTGTTGAAATAATTGAATCCTTGAAGATAAAAGATTAACATCGACCGCTATAGGCTCTTTATGGCGAATGGACATTAAAATTAAATACTGTTCTACTATTAGAGCCAAAACTAACCCTATTAACACGGTTTTGAAATTTAGCAACTTCATATTCTTTCCCTTCTAATTCTAATTTATACTGGGATACCTAAACCGAACATACTGGTCATTTGCTCCATACCATGTGAAATTCTGCTCAATTCTTGTTCCACCAGCAGGTGGTAGAGCATAATCAACGGCATCATGTAAATTATAGCCTTGTCTTAGATATTCCCAATAGTCATATTCAAACTGATTGTATGCTCCAAGAATATCATAAACTAAAGCTGAATCGTGCCATCCTATATACACTTGTTTCCCAAGCCCAAACGGGTCGTAATTTGGTGTACCTATCATTTCCATAAAGTCCTGATTTCGAGCAGAATAACAGGCATTTATCTGGACCCATATCATTTTGTCAGTATATCTCTGACCCAGTTCTGCAATACTGTGGCAACCCTCGTAACCCCACACGTTTTCATAGTCAGGCGGTACTGGATCAAGGTCTTTCTTCAAATATGAAAAGATTTTACCACTTGGACTTGAAATAAATGTCCGCTCAGGATTCCACGGCCAAATAGTTTTGTAGTTACCATGTCCTACGTGATACCAAATCTTACACTGTGGGAAAGTAATAGCCAAGCCTAAGAATTCAAACCACTCATCACCCATTTCTGGTACGATAATTCCTGGTGCAAAGCCTTTCTTAGCACCAGCTCTCAATGCTGCACGCCAGCATTTTTCTTTGTCTTTTTCAAGTTTTTTGTCGCCAATTGAGACGACCATTTTCATTACCCAACTACCTTCAGCTTTCGCACCAGTTCCATACAAATCTTCGTAACCAAACTTTCGCCTTATAAGGAAGTTGAACAGTGGATTGTCAAGATTGCCCTGTGGTGTCATCTTAAAATCATAAGCGCCATATTCTTCTGGGAATGACGCAGCCGGAATTGTAATGTTGATTTGGCCTATCGACGTGTCAGAATAGGTCGTTGTTTCATTAACAATGTCATACACAGACATATCATAGTTGCCAGTTCCTAAAGCCATTATGTGAAAGTTTTCACCAGGTTTGAAAATTTCATCCATTATTAGTGAACTAACAGGGTTGTTAAAATGAACATCAACAACCTCAGAGCAATAGACTATATTGTTGGCGTCTTGGCTAATAATCTTGATTGTATGCGGCCCGTTGAGGAAATGCTGTGTTTCAAGATTCGTGGTTGGGTTTTCCTGAATGTCCCCGTATTGTAAATATTTCGCACCATCAATAAAAAGATATACGCGGGCTATTTCAGAGTCGGACACACTAACTGTAACACCTACATCACCAGTTAGATTGTTCGGATCCTGGTCAAAAGTCGGGATTATATTTTGTGCAGGGCCACCTTGAAGAAGCCAGTGTTCACACATATCAGCAAGGTCATTGATATCATACGTTGTCTGCCAGCCGTTGGCAAGAACGGCGAAATCTCTGAAATCAACCTTCAAGTTTTCATCTAAATCACCGGGGTAATAGTCGCCTTCTCCCACATTGTTATAATCCCAGTGGCAATAATGAAATCCTATGTCTGTCACATTGGAATCTGGCGCTGCCGTAGTCGCAGTTGTTTTTCCAATCATAGATGTTTGTTGTATATAATTAAAGCCACCATCCACTAAGGAGCATTGCTGGTTGATATAGCAAATCGGAGCATAACCACTTTCTCCTACTTCATAAGGGTCTGTACCCAGTATTACAGGATTGTCCTCTTCAAATTCCCAATTTTTGTTAGTGTAGTTATTATAATAACCCGTGTTGTACACATTGGCATACATATAACCATTGGCAAGAAAAAGACCATACCGACCATTGTTTGAAAGCATATTGTTTCCCAGAAAAACAAAACCAGCATCATTAGCATCTGGCACACCATAAACGGATATTCCATCCCACTGAGGCGAATAATCACAGGTATTGTTCTGTATATATATCTCACTATCACTTGATGATTCACCACTCAATGACTCCAAGTATATTTCAATAGCGCCATACGCCGAACCGTAAAATAGATTGTTGGTAATATTAGTATGGTCAAGTCCATATTCGACAACACCAAATACACAATTAACAAAGTAATTGCTTTCGACGTCATCCTCCAGCTCTTTGTTTAATATTACAACACCGGCGTAAGCCCATTCTATGATGCTGTATTTAACTTTCGTGGCAGCGGAAGCTGTTTCGGTGATATAGATTGGGCAATAATAATCTTCGTAATTCGGAGACATTGCGTCTGATGTGTAAAGGATTTCATTGCCGGGGGTCCCACGCGACATCAAGGCCCCTCCATTGACCATTCTTATCCCAGCATCGGCACCAGCAGCAAATGTTACCATTGTCCCTGGCTCGATAACAAGCAAAGCATTATTAACGTCAATTGGGTTCAAGACATGATAAACGTTGTCTGCTATCCAAAGCGTATTCGTACTAATGTCAGAGGTTACATCAATGACACTACCACCGTTTAACAACGCAGCGCCCCCATCGTGCTTTGCAAATACTCGCCCTTTATCATTGGAATACGGTATTGTAAACTCTGATCTCTTCGCAAGCTGTGGACAGATTTGTAGAACTCTTTTCTCCTCCTGTCTCGGCTTAATATTTAGGTTAGAATAAGGATTGGTTGTCGGTGGATTTTGATCCAGCTCATTAGGCTTACTCGGTACTTCTTCGACTACATCCAAATCTGAATTTTCTTGTTCTGGTTGTAACTGCGAAGCAGCAAGGGTCTCAGTGTCTATGCCAAAAACGATTGTCTTATTTTCTTCCGGCACAGAAAGTAAAACAAGTTGATAAATAAGTTCGCTACCAACAGTAAGCCTAATGGTATCCGCCACCTTTTCATCGGTAAAGTTGAAAAGATATTTGACCGAGGTAGGTTTCTCTTCCAGAAATTTTGTTTTTGTTAGTAGTTCAAGCTTTCCACCATCGGCCGTAACCGATATATCTTGTGTGTTGGCCTCACTTTTCCCTGCTATGGCAATGATTAAATCCTTTCTGCTGTTTATTACCTGCGGTTCTGTCACATCAAAACCATTGACTGTCAGAGTCAACTCTGCATTAGCAAGCGAAGCCATAACTAAAACCAATAGAATTGCTGAGAATTGTTTCATCGATACATCTCCCTAATAAAACCGTGAAAATCGCTTCTTATTTATAACATGTAATTTTATTCCTTTAACGGAATTAATGTCAAGTTTTTTCCCATTTATCTTGTAAAAAAGTGTGTTTTCCTGTCTATTTCCCGACATATCAAGTCCTATGGCCTGCCGGAGTTTTCTTGCTGTTCGTACAACTGTTGACAGTTTACGCTTTGCAGACGGTTTTATTCTCATCGTAGTCCGGCAACTGTAATAAATTAGGGTGCCTCGGGAGCTTCTGATGGGGATTTGTTGTGCTACTTACGGGAAACAATTTGCAAAATCACGGTTAAATAG
>CAYWUO010000013.1:0-21535 GCA_964461285.1 uncultured Pirellulales bacterium | reverse complement strand
CATCGGGCTTTGCAGCCGGCCGCAATAGAGCGGGTTATTTGGATAGGCTCTAAACCAACCCAATTCTATTTATTATAGCAAAAATGGCTTAAAAAATCCAGTCTTAGTTCTTTGTTTGGGCTATTTTTAGTAGCAAAAATACCAGTTAAAAAATCGCATTTAGGCATGGCAGGCGGATTTGTTATAAGACGTAATTTGCAGAGGTTTATACTGCAGCCGGCAGGAAATGCCGTTATATCTGATGTGTATTTCGCCCTATGGCAATAATGGAAAAGGATTTGACAAGCGTTTAGTGATTTCTGTAGAATTTACTTATTAGAAGGTTTTTTTGCGGGCGTAATTCAGTGGTAGAATGTCAGCTTCCCAAGCTGGACGTCGTGGGTTCGAATCCCATCGCCCGCTTTTTTTTACAGCTTCAGTTTTTAAGACCTTTTTGCCTTAAAGCAAAAACTCCAGCCGTCCCCAATCCGAAAAGTACAATTGTAGCGGGCTTGCCTCGCCGATGCTATAAACTGCTTATCTTATCCGGCGTCGTAAGAAAAAGATTAAACTTCCCAATCCCAATATCATTACGGATGCGGGCTCCGGAATAGTCTGTCCTGTCATTATTGATGCTGTCTCCGTTTGTGATTTTTTTAACATTATTTCTCTAATTGCATGATGGGAATCTGAAGCATAGTAGGCCGGATTTCCATAATGAGTAGATTCAAACAGATAAGCCATTCCGCCGAGCCACTTGTATTGCGTTACATCAAGATGGTAATACCGCCCTTTATCTAAATACTGGTATCGCCATTTATCAATATTGTCACCCGGCTTGAAGTAGCTATGCCAGACAACATAATTGTCAGTCGGCATTGCATTGCACACTGTACGCAGGCAGCCTGATAAAGCCGAATTACCTGTAGTCAGATAATCCCAGTAGTTATCATACCAGGGTACGTATATTTTCCTTCTGTTTGCAAATCCGGATGCAAGCTCTGAATTTCTTTCGAACAACTTTGGATAGCATGGATGTCCTAATATATAGTTTGCGCCGCCCAGCAATTTGTATTGAGTTTTATCGAGATAGTAATATTGTCCCTCATCTAAAAAATAATACGACCCTTTGTCGATGTAATCTCCCGTTTTAAGATTGTCAAACCAGCCGTGACCGTCATGTCTGCTGCTTATGAATTGCCTGGGACTGCCTGAATACAGACTGTTTACGGATCCATCTAAATCGAGAAACCGCCAGGCATCTCGGCACTTGGCATCTGTAGGATAGTATGAATTAACACATCCTGCTTTAGCTCTGTTTGCCAAACCGGTTAATACCAGAGCGGCTAATCCGCCGATTATAAATTTTCTAAGAAGGAACTCCCTGCTTATACAGGTGGTGACATTTGGTTGTCTTATGCCTGTTGTAAATTCAGAGTGGTTTTGTAACGTTACTGTGTGCTTTTGTAAATTTGCAACATCATCAGGAGCAAATGCACATTTATCATCCGTGATTGTGCCGGGCATAATAAACTCTCCTTAGTTAAAAATGCCCTAAATTGCTTTGTGTACTTGGCTATGCCAAGAAACGTATATTCAATCCATTAAAAAGCATTATCGGACGAATAAAATAAAAAATCTACATTTATTTATAAATATTTTAATTTTTATCGGTCGTTTAATTGGGCTTGTCCTGAATGTCTGTTGTTTTTATTAAGTCAGGATTGTTCAATGACTGCTTTACTGTATTTTACAAAGGCGATTTTTTCTCAATTTCAGACAGTAATTGTCGATTTGTAAAAGTAGGTAAATTACCGAGCAACCCTCTATTTTAACTCTGATTTGCAATTATTGCTAAAATGTTTCTTTGTTTGATATGTTGGCTTTTGAAATTTTTCAATCTAATCTGATTCCCTGCTGCTGCAGCCACTGTTTCAAATCCCCCATTTCGCTGTTAAATGTTTCATTGTCGTAGTCTTCTTCCAGTTTATTGATGGTACTTACCAGTTCCGGCTGTTCTTGTACGGCATCGCTTAATCTCCTCTCGAAGTCATCGCCGATATGTCTAAGCTCCTCAAGCTCTATATGCACTTCCAGTATACCGGTCAGCCTTCTCGTCACCGCCTCTATGCACTTGGGATTTTGGCCCTGCACATAAGCGGGGACCGTCGCGACGATGCTGGCCATGCTGATATCTTGCATATCGCATTTTGTAATCATATATGTAATGAAGCTGGCAGGGCCCTCGTAGTCTGAAAACTTTACGCCGTAATGCTGGAGCTTTTTTTTAAGCCCTTCATCCGAGACCGAGCAAAGTAGTCTCGGCTCACGTGTATGGGGTACCAGGCCGGCTATGCTGCCTATAAAGTAAATCTGTTGAACACCGAATTCTTTGCATAAATGGAAGATACATTCGGAGAATTCCGCCCACCGCACATTCGGTTCTTTGCCCAGAAACAATATCAGATTTCTGTCTTTGCTGTAGAAAAACTCGTTTCTGGGGACCTCATAAGACTTTATAAGACCGTCTTTAATCCTCGTATGGGGCCGAAACAGCGCTGTGATTTCCATTGAGCCGGGAAAATTGTAGATATAAAACGCCTCCGGCTCGATTTGTGCAAATTTCTCGGCACTGAGCTTATCGATAAGGCATTCTATCGTTCCGGTCGAGACATTACCGCCGTCCATCCACCCGGAAAAGCCAAGTAACAGCCGGGGATTATCAAGTTTCGGCCTCTTGAAAATATTCAACTCGTCAGATGCCATAATATACCTTTTTTATATCAGCTCATATACGCATGCTCTTTTATTACATATCGGCTGGTTTTGCCAGATAAATTTCCTGTGCCACGCCGTTTTTCCAGGAACAACATTTACAACAGGCCCTGGAAAATGTATAATATCTGTTTATATAATATTAAAAGCATAGTCTTTCTAAATGTTGATTAAGGAGAAAAATGATGTTCAAGATAAAAAACGTATCTATATATCTTGCGGTGGGATTGTTTCTGGTATTGGTTGGGAGTAGTGTTTTGGCTGAAGATGTGAATAAATCTGGTATGAATAAACTTCTTATAGATAAAGTTCTTATGGGTAAAATTATTAGAGACAAGACTTCGCCGGACCCATTCGAGCAGAACAAGCACCTCGGAATAGGGATAAATTTAGGCAACGCACTCGATGCCCCTAAGGAGGGCGAGTGGGGCGTGGTATTGAAAGAGGAGTATTTCAAGATTATAAAAGATGCCGGCTTCGATTCCGTTCGTATACCGTGCCGCTGGTCTAACCACGCATCGAAAAAACCGCCCTATATTATTGATAAGCCCTTTATGGACAGGGTTACCTGGGCCGTTGACAATTCGCTGAAAAATAACCTTGCTGTAATGCTGAATATTCATCACTACCTTGAGTTGACGGACGATTTTGAAAATTATCACGTCAGGCGTTTCCTTGCTCTTTGGAAGCAGATTGCAGCCCAATTTAAGGATTACCCCGATTCGTTAATGTTCGAGCTGTACAACGAGCCGGACGATTCGTTGACAGCGGAACTGTGGAATGGCCTTCTTGTGAGGGGCCTGGCTGTCATTCGCGAAACGAACCCGAACAGGACAGTTGTCATAGACCCTGCCGATGATGCTGTTATTGATTCGCTCGACAAGCTCGTAATCCCCGAAGATGACCGCAATATCATTGTCTCTGTCCACCACTATTTTCCATTGGAATTTACCCATCAGGGTGCCGAGTGGATGGGCGAGAGGTCGAAGGCCTGGATGGGCACGACCTGGACGGGTACGGACCAAGAGAAGCAGGCGATTATCGATGCCTTTGATAAAGCCGCCTCCTGGAGCAAGGAGCATAACAGGCCCATCAACCTTGGCGAATTCGGTGCTTACATAAAGGCCGACAAGGACCAGCGGGTCCTCTGGACGAAATTTATCGCAGAAACCGCACGAAAGCGCGGCTTTAGCTACCATTATTGGGAATTCTGCCATGAAAACTTCGGCGCTTACGACCAGAAGACAAACAAGTGGAATGACAATCTCTTAAATGCCATCAGGCCGCCGAAAAAAGTTCTTATTGGTTTTTAGGTGATGGTGTAACGAAGGGTCCCTGGTTTTACGGTTGGTGTTTTTCTGTTCGAGCTTCTATCGGGTACGAGAAAAAGCAGATTCCTGGATATTTACAAATGGTCTTTTGCCGGCTGTGCAATCGGTGCCTGTTCTGTTGTCTGGTTTGGCCCGATGCTCATTGTCTTTGGAATGTTCGTTTTTGGCACAGCCGCAATAGCTATCAGAGAAATCCGTATCATCCGAAAAGCCGGTCAAAACACATCTTAATATTGTTAAGGGAGAGATTGGTATGTTTGAGAGATTTACAGATGATGCTCGCAAGGTTATGGCCGTTGCTGACGAGCTGGTGCAGCGATTCAGCCATGGGTATATAGAGACCGAGCATATTTTATTAGGCCTGCTTAAACAAACTGGCAGTACCGGTGCAATTATCCTGAAAGACCTCGGTGTAGATATTGACAAGCTGCTGTCTGAGGTAGAGCTGCTTCCCATAAGCCGAGCCGATAAGCCGGATAAGAAAAAACCGCTGCAAAGCGAAGGTGCCATTAATGTTATTAAGTATGCCATCGATGAGGCTATGGCGCTTGAAAGTAATTACATCGGTACCGAACACATCCTGCTTGGCCTTCTGCGGGAAACTGACGGCATTGCTGCTCAAGTTCTTGCAAATCTGAAAGTGAACATTCAGGACGTACGCAAAAAAGCGAAAGAGAAAAAAGATAATACTTAACAGACCCGATTTTTTCTATCTTTCTGAACTCCTCAAATTCTTTGTGCCTTGGTGTCTTTGTGGCAGAAAAACTGCCGTAACTCCTTGCCCCATAAGGGAATGTAAATATTATTGCCATAAGTATCTTCTATACATAGATTTACGAAAATTCGTCAACCAAATACGCAAATAGTTGCGCGCAAAAATCGGAAATTTTAAAATTTTTTTTAGTCCCTTTTTTACAAACACTTACGTCAATTCACTCCTGAAAAAATCACTCAATTTTCGACTCGTTTGTGCAAATACGTCTAATAGTAGAAGGACGCATTTTGCGTCAAATAAGAAGCATGAAAATGTGAAAAACACAAAGCACGAAACTCGACATGCGATATAAGAAATACACACTATCAAAGCCAGCCGTATATTCTATGAGGCCATTTTTAGATGGCCTGTTGTCTGAGGCAGAAGTTTCAAAGAAACTTGTTTCGATTAAAGCTTCAGCCGAAGACAAGCGGCTGGCATCTCTCTGTGCTCTCTGTGAACTCTGTGGCTTAATTTTTCGTGCCTTTGTGTCTTCGTGGCGATAACCGCCAAATAGTTACCAGTTACCAATTACCAATCTGCGGAGCAGCTATTGATTACTGTAGAGTACAGCTTCAAAATCAGATTTCCTTCCTGGCTGGATTATTTTCTGGCAATTCCGGTCTTGTTATATCGCCGCATCCGTTTCGGCTATTCTTTCCGCCGGGTTCCCTTGACTAAGGGCAAATTCGCCATCGTTGACCCTGACGATTACGTCTGGCTGAGGAAATTCAGGTGGTATGCCTACAAAAGTGGTGCTACTTATTATACAAGGCGTACTGCGTATGTATGGGAAAACTCAAAGACGAGTTCTATTGCAATGCATCGCATGATAATGAACGCGCCAGACAATTTATTGATTGACCACATCAATCATAATGGCTTGGACAATCGCAAGGCAAACCTGCGTCTCGCAACTGTTAGGCAAAATAATTGTAATTGTTTAATTATCAAGAAGCGCACTGCTCACTCTCAGTATAGAGGCGTAACCTGGTCCAAACATAAAAAGCGCTGGTTGGTAAAAATAAGGTTCGATGGCAAAAGGAAATATGTCGGCACTTTCAAAGATGAAATCGAAGCCGCACAAGCATACGACAAAGCCGCGAAAAAATATCACGGTGAGTTTGCAGTCTTGAATTTCCCCCCGTCCCCGCGTAGGCGCAAATGAAAAATTCACTAATTCACTAATTCCCTCACTTCCGCCTCTTAAATCGCCATTCGAAAATCGGAAATCTTTTTAAATTCCCCTTGTCTTTCCCTTTATTAACGTGTATAATCCCCCCAACAACCAAGACGCGAGAAAAATGTGAAATTTATGCACCGATGACCTTGTCCCCGTGAAGCTTGTGCCCGAGTATGCGGGTAGCGGGGATCCAACTTATGAATTAATTTTTGACAGGAATTGTGGTTTTGGGTAGTCTAAATACATAATGAAGAAATTCTTTTTAAGGTATTCCCCTTTGTTTATTGGGGGACTGATAGGGATTTTGTTAGTCAATCCACCTGAGTTTCTTCGTTCCATCGGGTGGCAGGGATATTTGGTCATCCCGGCGCTGTGTTTGCTGCTATATATCTTTTTTCCCGGCTATGCATTTGTCAGGAGTGTTTTCAGAAAGTTCGAACTCATACCATTAGACAAACAGATCAACAGACGCGATATTCAAACACTCATGGATGAGTTGAGCTCCCTTGGTTTCACACAGGCAGGCCCAGCCCTGGATCTACCCAGTTATGCCGCCATAATCGTGCCTTTTGTCCACGAAGATGCGGCTACGTATTGTACGATTCTTCGCTTTAATATTGGATTTGGCAAAACCACATTTGCTTTCAGCTCAATTATGGAGGATAATTTGTCGGGGTTGTCCACTTTTCGCGAACGTGCGATTGCTTTTGAGCCCCGACCGGCTTGTGTTTTCTATCAAGGCTTTCCAGGAGCAAATATGCCACCCCTTTTTCGACACCATTTGCGGGGCCTTGAATATTTGCAAATGTATGGCTTTAACACCCGTGCTGTCGGTTACGACACGTTCGTGGAAGATGAAATGAACGGACAAGTGCTTCGTAAAAAGTTCCTACGCAGCAATCTAAACCGGCACACTTTGGTCTTTGTGTGGCGTTTTCTGACCAGAAGGGGTCCGTACTTAGGTTCCTTAGATAAACAGAAGATTGCTCAGAAGAACTTGCTGGAGCTTAAACGTGAACCGGTGACGGACATTGACACAAAGTCCGACATGAGGAAGAAAGTAATAGCCGACACAGAAAAAATACGTCGGGCAATTCCAACCGTAACACGACATTCAGGACTTGGGATAGCCTCTTTTATGATATCTATGGTCATAATCGGATTTGTTTTCTTTCTGTTTTTTCTTATTGTTATCCTTGCAGTGATAGCACCGGATTTGTCACAGACAAATTCGACAATGATAAGAACTTTAGGCACGTTCTTAATGCTTTCGTCTTTGGCAAGCTTGGTCGGGGTAGGACTTGGAGTTGCTGGACTCAAGCAGATAAACCGGAAAAAGGTGTTCTCTATTTTAGGCTTGGTGTTCAACCTTATGATTATAGCCGGGATGATAATGCTTATTGTTATTGGAAAGCTGGTATCCTAAGAAAAGATACGATATTTGATAGGAATAATCTTATTTAGTAGTCGGTGTGTTATAACTCAGAAGAATATACATTAGGACCTTTTGAAAAAGTCGATTCCGTCTGAAAAAAAAGTTGGACTCAAAATATATTTTCTCACATTTCATCGGTTTGAGAGCGAAATATGAATAACCAAACATATAAGAAATACACAGATCAAGCAAAAAGGGCAATTAAAGGAGAAGCATTTTTTGAGTCATTGGTTTCGGAGTATTCGTTGCCTAATCAAATTGTTGGTCTTAAGGACATAGGTATAGATTATATCTGTCAGTGGGTCAGTGGAAATAAACCCACATGGATCCTTTATGGAGTTCAAGTCAAGACATTTTCAAAAAAATCAGCCAAACCTAAACACAAAGGTAAGGAAG
The DNA here is from genome assembly GCA_964461285.1 of uncultured Pirellulales bacterium. Taxonomy (GTDB): domain Bacteria; phylum Planctomycetota; class Phycisphaerae; order Sedimentisphaerales; family Anaerobacaceae; genus CAZBWE01. Next base: position 13,682 of record CAYWUO010000013.1, on the reverse strand, counting down.
AAAAGGGTTTCAATGAGCTTGAAAAGTATGAGATAAATAATAGTAATTTGCAAATTGATACAAATACCCTTCACTTTTGGCAGACATTAGGCATGCCTATTTATCTTTTTGCAATTTGTGATGAAGGAAAAGAATTAAGTTGTTATTACAAAAGATTCACGCCAGTTTTAACCCAAGAAAATGTAGATCAATCGCAAATGTTTTTTTATAAAGTTAATCAGGGGAGTTCTTTTTTTGTGTTTGCAGATTCAGAAAAAAGGACAGGAGGATTTGCGCGGGATTTATTCATCGATTACATTAGGTGGAATTATTACAAGGGATCGATTGCTTATTTTAATCCTCGAAGCATTGGCTTGAAGCAATTTCCGGACCATAAACATGTAATCTTCAAAGATTTGCTTGACATATATAAAGGAAAAATTCTTCCTACTTATGATCAAATGAGAGGTTTCTTAGAGCGATATGGTGAGTCAAATGTCTAATCCATTTTAAAAATTACCGCGACGCCACGCTCCTCGCAATTCCGGGAAATCCGTTTGAATCTGCGTTTAAATGGGTCTATGGTCTTAGGTCTGTAGTCTTGAGTCTAATTCGTTCCTTCGCGCCTTGAATTTAGGATTTGTCCTCTTTTCTCATCCACTCATCTACTCATCTTCGCATCAACTCATCTACGCCCTTATGATATCCGTTATTTTCATTAATCTTGATATGTTATCTCTTTCTGCCTCTGCCAGTTTGTCGTAGATAAATCTTATTGTCTGCTGCAGTTCCGGAATAACGACGTGCTCTAAGACATTTACCCTCCTTCGTGTCATCTGCAGCTCGGTAGCTAACAGCCGGGCCTGCTTTTGTTTTTCAGCTAATTCAATTAGGCCGTCAAACGCCCGCTCCAAAGCCAGTAATGCAACATCCATCTCGCCGGAGGTCGTTGCGTAGCCGTAACAGATAATCTCTCCTTCCATCTCTTTCGATAATTTCGGGACCTTTACATTCATTATCCGTGCAAAATCGACGGCCAGACTGAATTTCTTGGTCGGCACTTCAAGTGCCGCCTTTACATCTTCCGGCTCGGTTGACGCACGGGCCAGCATAAATCTTCTGCAGGTCTCTAATAGTTCTTTTTCTATCTTTTCGCGTAAAGGCCGAATCTGCTTCGCGATTTGGATTAGCTGCCGCGACAGCTCATCGCGCTTATCGCTGAGTAGCCGATGCCCTCTGCTGGCAAGCGCAACTCGCTTCCTCAGCCGTAACAGCTCCATCCGTGTAGCATTAATAGTAGTAATCATAATTTACCTTTTGCCACTAAGGCACTAAGACACCAATATTTATTATATATTCTATCTTTGTGACTTTGCGTCTTTGTGGCTACCGCTTTTGCGAAACCTCGGCATATATTTCTCAATCAGTTTGATATCGATACGTTTAAGTTCGACGTTTTCGAACATACTCAGCAGTTCCCAGCCGAGGTTCAGCGTCTCTTCGACGGTACGGTTCTCGTAGTAGTCTTGTGAGACGTATCTTTGTTCGAACTGGTTGGCGAAATCCATATACTTTTTATCTTCATCTGACAGTGCCGCTTCACCCATAATCGTTGCCAGCTCCTGGCATTCTTTTCCGCGTGCGTATGCTGCGTATAGCTGATTATAGAGGTCTGCGTGGTCTTCGCGGGTCTTTCCTTCGCCGATACCTTTATCTTTCAGCCTTGACAGCGACGGCAGAACATCAACCGGCGGGGCGATACTCTTTCTATGCAGAGGCCGGGACAGGATTATTTGTCCTTCGGTGATATATCCGGTCAGGTCCGGCACCGGGTGGGTTTTATCGTCTTCCGGCATTGTCAGGACGGGTACCATTGTAATCGAGCCCTTTTTGCCCTTGATTCTGCCGGCCCTTTCGTAAACCGTCGCCAAATCTGTATACAAGTAGCCGGGGTACCCACGGCGACCCGGGACTTCTTTGCGGGCGGCGCTGATTTCGCGGAGGGCCTCGCAGTAGTTGGTCATATCGTTCAAAATCACCAGCACGTGCATATCCATCTCGAACGCCAGATACTCCGCCGCCGTGAGCGCAAATCGAGGGGCGGCGATGCGTTCGATGGCCGGGTCGTTGGCGAGATTGATGAACATAACGGCTCGGGAAATAGCGCCGGTCTGGTGGAGGTCGTCGATGAAGAACTGGGCGGCTTCGAAGGTAATGCCCATCGCAGCAAAAACGACGGCGAATTGCTCGGATTTGGCGAGAACAGTGGCCTGACGGGCGAGCTGGGCGGTCAATTGGTCGTGGGGCAGGCCTGAGCCGGAAAAAATAGGCAATTTCTGGCCTCGAACGAGGGGGTTCAGGCCGTCAATGGTCGATATGCCGGTCTGGATGAATTCGTTGGGATAATCGCGGGCATAGGGGTTGATAGGGGTGCCGTTGATGTCCAGACGCTTGTCCGGGATGATGGCGGGGCCATCGTCCTTCGGCTCGCCGAGGCCGGTAAAGACGCGGCCTAAGAGGTCCGGCGAGACGCCCAACTCCAGAGGTCTGGCCAGGAACCTGACCGTGCTCTTATTGACGTCAATGCCGCGAGTGCCCTCGAAGACCTGTACGAGGACCTTGTCGTTCTCGACCTGCAGAATCTGGCCGTGACGGATTGAGCCGTCGCCGAGCTCGATATCGACGATGTGGCCGTACTTGGCCTCGTCAACCATCTCGACCATCATTAAAGGGCCTGCTATATCTGTTACCGTTTGATATTCCTTTACCGATAGCATTTTTACTCCATTCTTTCGTATATCGTATTGCGTATGTCGTATTGCGTTAAAAATCAAATATTAAACTGTAAATATCAAAACTACAAATCAAAAATTAAAAACTTAATTTTTCTGCAATTGGTTGTTGAAATGATTCATAAATTTAACCGCCTTCGCCCCTTCTTCGCATAAAGCTACGAAGGGCTACGGCGGGTTCTCGCCGACCTCGCTCCGCCGAAGCGGCTACGCAAAGGCGAGAGATGGAGGTGCCACGGGCTTTGCCCGTGGGGCTTCACTTTTTATCTAATTCGCTAATTAGCTTTTCGGTTTTCTCTACCATATGCGGCATGCCGATTTTCTTAAACAAATCGAGCGCCTTCTCCCAGTACTGCCGTGCCTTTTCAAAGTCACCACGTTGTTTATAAACAATCCCTAAATTGCTGTAAGCATTTGCTATACTATCTGGCCGACCGAGCTTCTCTTCGATATTCAAAACCTTTCTGTACATCTGTTTGGCCTTATCTAAGTCACCTCGAATCAGGTAAGCATTCCCCAAATTGCCGTACGAATTAGCCATTCCTACCTTCAGACCAAGTCTCTCCTTAATATCGAGCGACTTTTTCTGCATCTCTTCGGCCTTACCAAGATCACCTTTGTCCATATAAATCAGCCCTAAATTGCCGTACTGTTTTGCCATTATTTCTTGTAACCCGAGTTTCTCAGCAATCTCAAGCGCCTTTTTGTGCATCTGTTCGGCCTTATCAAACTCACCATTCATTTGATAAACCACGCCGAGATTGCCGTATTCCATTGCCATCTCTTGTTTGTTTCCCATTTGTTTGTAAATCTTAAGGGCCTTATTGTGCATCTCTTCGGACTTATTAAGCTCACCAAGCGTTTGATAAATCAGACCCAGATTGCCGTACTGACTTGCTATCACATCTTGAAGGCCAAGCTTATCCGCGATCTCCAGAGACTTATTGTGCATTTGTTCGGATTTATCAAACTCACCCTTCGTTTGATAAATCAGCCCCAAATTGCCTAAAATCGCTGCCTCTTCTTCTGAATCCTTTTCAACAACTTTCAGGGCCCGCTCAGAAAGACTTATCGCAAAATCTAGCAAACCAAGATTTGTTAATGGTGAATAACATTCATTTATAAACGTTTCAACAAATGCCTCTTTTCCTTCGGTTGCTAGGACATGTTCCGGCAATCTTGTTGCCGCCAATTCATCCGGCTTTGTCTTTTCTTTCTTTGCTCTTTGTAATTTCTCTCTGTAAAGCTCCACTGCCCGGCCGTGATATTCCTTCATCTCGGCTTCGCCGATTTGCTCCAAAATATAATCAGATAAAATTGCATGATAAATTCGTTTGCCATCTCCTTCTTTTCTGAGTAATCCTCGAAGATATTTGTCAGCCATTACTCTTTTACGCTTGGCCGGTTTTAAACCACTCACTGACTCTACCACATCATCAGGAATACTAACCTCTAAAATCGCATACGCCTCAAACAATCGTTTAGCATCCTCTCCTTTACTGCATATACCACGCCATTGAGCATGTGCAACTTCCTCTTGACTGAGATATTGTGCTAATTCCTCGGCCTTCATACCAGCCTCGGAGATTAATTCCAATGTTCCTGTAACGGCATATGGACTTTTATCTGACCGCTTGGCACCTGTTCGAAGTTCCTCTTGTAGTTGTGGTGTTTTTTCCGATTGAGCAGTCACTAGTTCTTCGATTGTTGTCTCATCGAATGTTTCAAGTTCGCCTTCCGGAATACGAATGATATTATCACACCTTGCCAAACCTTCTCCGCTAACTAATACATCAGTAAGCCGCTGAGGAAAAAGAAACTTAAACTTCGATGGAAGATTGCTTATTACAAGACCCCAGGAGTAATCGCTTTCCTTTGGCATATGCTTTTCCGGGTCAATAACAAAGAGCGCCCGGCCATTTTCCGGCATCCACTCTGAAATTCGGTTTAAACTTTCCAGAAACTGCTCTCGTATATGGCGTTTTGGGTCTCTCTTAAAACTATATACAAAATCACCAACGTTACCGAACATGTTAAGAAATTTACGAAATCTTTCTGTTCGCTTTTGAGTTTTATCTAATAGCCCTGCCTGCTCTCTCGCTGCATCATATGCATTATCCATCATAAGCGCCATCGTAGAATCAACGCTGTCCGTAGGCGTAACCTCGTATCGCACCCAGCCGCATTTTAAGTCTGGGTGTTTTTCTGCTATCTCACAAAATTTATTGACAAGCCAGGTCTTTCCCATGCCAGATTGGCCGACGACGAGGATGGCCTGGCCCTTCGGGTCTTCGAGGACCTTTCGGAACTGGTCTAATTCATTTTCTCGGCCTACGAATATCTTTTGTTCCGCCATATATTAGTCCCTGTACTGAGACATCGCGCTTTATTGACCTCATACCATACCCTGATTGTATTATAAATTTGTTGGTTTACAAGTCCTTTTTTCTTTGCTCTTAATTGTGTGTTTGGGTATCAGATGCGTAAATGAGTGGATGGGTGAATGCGTGAAGCGTATCTCGTATATTGTTACAAAATTAAATATTAAAACATTAATAATCCCCCGTTGCGGGCAACGGGGCTAAATAACCCCGCCCAGAGGACGGAAATAAATAGAGAAATCCTAATATCTAAATCCTAAACAAATCCGAAATTCTAATTTTCCAATGATAAAAACATTGATAATCCCCCGTTGCGGGCAACGGGGGTAAATAATCATAACCCCGCACTTACGTTTGGGGCTCGTTAATATTGCATCGCCGTCCCGTGAACCCCCAGCATAAAGCTGGGGGCTAAATAACCCCCGGCGGTGCCGAGGGCTAACAAACCTGGAAAGAATTTCATATTAAAAGGACCACTGCAGGCCAAGCTCAACAGCGTGAGAATTGAATTTGCCGGATGCATGCCAGCTGTAATCGAAAAATACCTTCGTGTAATCATCGAGATATATATTAAAGCCGCCGCCAACGTCAAATATATCGCGCACCGGCTCTAATCCATCCGTCGAGAAGCTGCCGCCGTCGACAAAGGTGCTGCCCACGTCCTCGCGTTCGACAAAGTCGTGAATCCAGAAAATACTTGCCCTGGGAACGATAACCGTGTCGTCCGGGCCGAAGTGAAATTCCTTTGCCAGCCGGAAACCAAGCTTGCTGTAAAAGCCGTCCGTAGTATCCGAATCGACATCGAGGTTCAGGGCATCTGCTCCTTTTTCCGTATAGCTTTCTTCATGCACATAGGTATAACCGACACCTGCAACGGGCTCTAAAATCAACGATGAGTCGCCGAGGTTCTTGCCGAACTCAATAGCAGCAGAGTAGACGTCGCCTTCGTGGTCAGATTCGGCCTTGCGGTCAATAGCGCCAAAATGAATTCCCCTTTCTGAGTCATACCAGGTATGGCCGTAGGCGGCGTTCCAGTCGAAGAACCAGTCATTTTTGAAGTATGAGCCGTACAACGAGCAGAATACAGAATCTATATTCGTGCCGGTATTCTGCTGAGTGTAATTGACGTTTGCCCTTGACATAGCGGCACTGAAACCGAGCAGCATTTCGTCAGAGACGAGCTTGTCCATACCCGCTACTGTGCCAAAGATTGAATATCGGTATCCTGCGATGTCGTGTCCCTTATCACGGTCGCCCCAGATACCAATACCCTTGACAAACGGCATCCAATCGTCGTTTCGAGACGGTAAAGCTGCGGAATTGTCGGTACTTGCCAGGAGATATCGGCTGGTGCGTGACATTGCATATTGCCTGGTTTTGCGGACGTTGTCCATTCGGTCCATAACGCTGTCGTTGTACAGGTTCATATTTTTTCTGGTAATATCCTGCAGGCCGAGCTTGTCCTGCGGCATTATCTGATTGTAAGCGTCGTTTACGGCATCGCCATCGGGGAGGTCCCTGATTTCGTCAATCACATCATCCATATCCCCGCCGCTGCCTTCGAGGTCATTGAACAAATTGCCGAGAGCACTCTGGTTGCCCGTAAGCGAGTGAAATGCGAGGTCGGGAATCACATTAACATCCAGGATGACATTGAAATCAACCGTATTGTAGTCAACAAAATAAGACAGGAAGGCAGTACCACCTTCGATAGTAGCAAACTGACCGATTAATCCGGTATTTGCATCGATAACCGTCGCGTAGAACGAATGGTCGATACCCTCGAGATGATTGCCCCGAATTGTTCCGCCTGCCAGATTTGCATCGCCGGTGACGATTACTAAATCGGCACTATCACTATTGTTCACGTCCACCAGAAAAACACTGTTAGGACCGAGTGTCAAATCGCCATTGACAGTTTCCGTACCGATGCTGGCGCCCGGGGCGAAAATTCCATCGAGAATGTTTAGACTTCCGAGTGTGCCTGTACCACCGAGAATACCTCCATCCATTGTGATACCGTTTGCGCTGTCGGAAACGGTGCCGTTGATATACCAATGACCGCCGTTGATGTTGATTGTCTCGATATTCATTAGGTCATCGTCGAAGATGGTGCTGTCCGTATCAAGACCCGATAGTGTCAGAAGGTCATCATCGGTGCCATCCATAGCCAGGTCGATATCGCCGATGATTGCGGAACCTGCAACTACCTCAAGCGTATCATTGGCATCCTGAATATCTAATCCAGTGCCGCCAATTTTTCCTGACTGTATAGCTGCGACATACGTTCCACCGTTGGAAACGGCGCTGACAGTACCGCCATCGACAGTAACATCCATCGGGCCGTACGACAAGATGCCATACGCGGAGTCCCCGCTGGCATTGACGTCAATGGTCCCGCCAATCGCGCCGGTTGTGAGCGAGCCGTGGCTGTACATACCAACGGCCGTGTTACTTGCGGTGGCGGTGATTGAGCCATCAATATCGCCGGTATTGACATCGCCGCTCTGGCTGTACAAACCATAGGCATAGCTACTGCCTGCGGTGGCGGTGATTGAGCCATCAATCGCTCCAGTGGTAAGATCTAATTCGCTAACTAAAGCATAGGCCGTGTTCTGCCCGGCGGTGGCGGAAATTATACCATTAATATCGCCGGTAGTAATAGAGTTCATATCGCTGTACAAACCATAGGCGTAGCTTGTACCTGCGGTGGCGGAAATCATGGCGCCGCTGCCGATATCGCCCGTGGTGAGCGATTCAGAGCTGCGCATACCAAAAGCCTGGATTGTCCCTGCTGTGGCAGTAATAACTCCATTAATATCGCCGGTTTCTAGCGAGTTGTTATGGCTGTACAAACCAACGGCCCAGCTTGTCCCAGCCGTGGCGGAAATCACAGCGCTGCTGCCGATATTGCCGTCAACCGTCAAAACCCCATTGGAAACAATGGCATACGCATCGGAAGTGTTGGCATCGGCGGTAATTTTGCCGTTAATTGCGCCGGTGTTGACATCGTTGTTATAGCTGTACAAACCATAGGCATAAGAGCCATTGGTCGTCTCGGCGTAAATCTGGCCATCAATATCGCCGGTAGATATCGAGCCGGAACTGAGCAAGGCGTAGGCGTTGTTTGTGCCAGCCGTGGCGGTAATGTTCCCATCAATCGCGCCGGTGGTGATAGAGCCGTTCTCGCTGTACAAACCATAGGCATTGGAAATCCCGGCCGTAGCGGTAATATTGGCATCGCTGCCGATATCGCCGACAATATTAATATCCGACCCGGCATACATGGCATACGCATAAGAACCAATGGTTTCTTCAGCGGTGATTGTGCCGTTAATCGCACCGGTTGTGAGCACGCCGCCGCTGCGTAAACCAAAGGCGCTCATATCCGCCGTGCCTATGACCGTAGCGGTAATCTTGCCATCAATATCGCCGGTTGTGATAGAGCCATTCTCGGTGTATAAACCTGCGGCTCTGTAGTCACCGGCCGTGGCGATAATGTTGCCATCAATCGCGCCGGTGGTTATAGAGCCAAAGCTATACAAGCCATAGGCATATTCATGTCCTGCAGTGGCGGTGATGTTGCCATTAATATCGTCGGTATATATCGAGCCGCCGTAGCTGTACAAACCAGAGGCATTATCTCCCCCAGCCGTGGTGGTAATGTTCCCATCAATTGCGCCTGTGTATATCGAGCCAGTATTGCTGAACAAACCATAGGCGTCGGAGCCAGTAGTCGCAGTGGCGGTAATGTCGCCATTAATATTGCCGGTGTTGACATCGACATGGGCGTACAAACCAATGGTATGGCCTACCCCGGCTATGGTAGTAATCGACCCATTCATATCGCCGTCGATATCAATAGAGTTACCATCGCTGAGCAAACCACAGGCACCGCTTTCCCCTGCGGTAGCGGAAATCAGGGCGTCGCTGCCGATATCGCCGTCAATATCAATGTCTCCATTGGCATACAGGCCGTACGCATCGGAGGTGTTGGCATCGGCGATAATTGTGCCGTTAATCCCGCCGGTGTATATTGAGTTTCCGTCACCGGTGTACAAACCAACGGCCCAGTTTGTCCCAGCCGTAGCGGTAATCGTTCCATTAATCTCTTCTGTGTATATCGAGTCGCCGCTCCACAAAGCATAGGCGTTGTTTGTTCCTGCCGTGGCGGTAATGTTGGCGTCGCTGTAAATATTACCAACTGTTATATCATTAACCGCATATATGGCATACGCATCGGAACCGTTGTTCACATCGGCAGTGATTGTACCGTTAATATCACCGATGTGTATCGAGCTGCCGCCGCCGCTGTACAGACCATAGGCATCGCTGTTCTCGGCCGTGGCAGTAATCGTACCGGTAATCGCACCGGTTGTCACCGAGTTCGTATCACTGTACAAACCAAAGGCCCTCCAGTCCCCGGCAGTAGCATTAATCGTCCCGGTAATCGCACCGGTGACCAGCTCGTCGTCGCTGCGCATACCATAGGCATTGGAGTTCCCTGCCGTGGAGATAATCGTTCCGCCGATATTGCTGGTGGTAATACTGCCGTCGCTTCTCAAACCAGCAGCCCTGGCGTTCCCGGCGTTGGCGGTAATCGTCCCATCAATCGCACCGGTTGTCAGTGAACCGAAGCTACGCAAACCAAAGGCAAACTCACCGCTGGCCGCGTTTACGTCAATAGTTCCATTAACATCGCCGGTGGTTATCGAGCCCTGGCTGCGCAAGCCATACGCATGAGATGTACCTACAGCGGCGGTAATAGTCCCGGTAATCGCACCGGTTGTTATTGAGTTGTTATCGCTGTACAAGCCGGAGGCCCTCTGGTCCGTGGCGGTTGCGGTAATTACACCGTTAATATCGCCGGTGGTGAGTGAACCATAGCTGCGTAAACCATAGGCCCTTCGATTTCCTGCAGTGGCGGTAATCGTACCATTAACATCGCCGGTGGTTATTGAGCCGTTAACGCTATACAAACCATATGCCTGATTACCACTGGCTGTTCCAGAAATATTAGCGTCGATACCGATATCGCCAGTCGTTATGTCATCATTGGAATACAGTGCATACGCATTGGAACCGTTATTCACATCTGCGGTGATTATTCCATTAATATCTCCGGTGTGTATAGAAGTACCGCCGCCGCTATACAGACCATAAGCATCGCCGTCCTCGGCCATGGCGGTAATAGTGCCGTCAATATCGCCGGTGGTTATAGAGTTGCTATCGCTGTACAAACCATAGGCATTGTCTTGGCCTGCGGTGGCGGTAATCAGGGTGTTGCTGTCGATATAACTAACCTCAAGAGCCGAGTTGGCATACATGGCATAGGCATTGGAATCGCCCGCCTCGGCGGAAATCTCCCCATCAATATCGCCGTAAAACTTTATTTCATTGGCATACAGGGCATAGGCATTCGAACCGTTCGCATCGGCAATAATTGTCCCATCAATAGCGCCGATGTCTATCGAGCCGTTTAAGCTGTACAAACCAGCGGCGTTGTTTGTTCCGGCCGTGGCGGTAATCAGGGCGTTGCTGTCGATATCATCGTCAATATAAATTTCATCATTGGCATACAGGGCATAGGCATTCGAATCGCCCGCATTTGCGGAAATCTCCCCATCAATTTCGCCAATCTCTATATCATCATAGGCATACAGGGCATACGCATTCGAATCGCCTGCCTCGGCGGAAATCTCCCCATCAATTTCGCCGTAAATCTCTATATCATAGGCATACAGGGCATACGCATTCGAACCGTTCACATCTGCGGAAATCGTTCCATAAATATCGCCGGTGGTGACTTCGTAGGCGTTCAAACCGTAGGCATAGCTATCGCCTGCGTTGGCGGTGATTGTGCCGTTAATTGCGCCGGTTTCGATATAGTCGTCATCGCTGTACAAACCATAGGCATAGTCTTCGCCGGTTATGGCAGAAATCGTTCCATTAATATCGCCGGTGGTGAGACCTTCGTAGGCGAACAAACCGTAGGCATAGTCGTGCCCTGCGTTGGCGGTGATTGTGCCGTTAATTGCGCCGGTGCTGACATCGTCGTCATAGCTGTACAAACCACAGGCATAGTCTTCGCCGGCTATGGCGGTAATCGTCCCATCAATATCGCCGATATTGACATCGTATTCATGGCTGTACAAACCATAGGCATAGTCTACGCCGGCTATGGCAGTAATCGTTCCATTAATATCGCCGGTGGTTAGCGAGTCATAGGCGCTCAAACCAGAGGCCCTGTCATAAGCTGCGGTGGCGGTAATCGTGCCGCTAATATCGCCGGTCCATATCAAGCCGTCGCTTCTGAAACCATAGGCCCTGTCGCCCCCTGCTACGGCGGTAATCGTGCCGCTAATATCGCCGGTATAAATCGAGCCCTCGTAGTCGGAGCGCAAACCAAAAGCAGAGCTGCCCCCGGCCACTGCGGTAATCGTCCCGCCGATATTGCCGGTGTCGATATCTCCGTCCTCTGTGAATAAACCAACGGCCCTCCAGTAATCAGTTTCGGCAACAATCGTTCCATTAAGCGCGTCGGTTATTATTGAGCCGTTCGGGCTATACAAGCCATAGGCATGTTCCTCCCCTGCGAAGGCCGAGATAGAACCACTGCTGCCGAACAGGCCAACGATTGTGATATCGCCGTCATCACTATAGAGACTGTAAGCATCATGGTCGTCGGCAATGGCCATAACCATGCCGAAATCATTGCCGTCAACTGATAAGTCACCGCCCTCGCCAATGCCGACAACATACGATGAGCCGCTTTCAACGATGGTAAATAGCGCCCAGGCATCGGAGCCGAACAGGCAAAAGCAGAACATGAGTGCAGCCATCCCGAGCCAAAGCCGCCTGCGACCATTCGGCACTGCCATAACTTTTGTTTGCCCCCATTGTTTTCGGTAGAACTTCCTGTTCATAACGGACTCCTTTCCAGGTTAAATAATTCTTTTTTTTTATTATCAGTATTTTTGGTTTTTTTTCAATCAGATAATTTTATAAAATTCATTTTTTTACGATTTATTTCGTTAGCTGGATTTTTCGCTTTTTCCTTCGCTGGCCGCTTTGAGTGACAATGATAACATTTAAACGGTTTTTGTAACATGCAATTGTTTCATCTGGTTATCTATTGTTTCTCTTATTTTGGCAATCTGGTCTATGTTTTTCGTTGGGATATAACTTGCCCTTGCGATTTCTTCACGGACAGTCAATTTGAAGATGTCAGCGGTCTCTGCGCCGGCATCGACGGTGGTAAGGGCCTGCTTGTGAAAATGAAGGACAGTCTTTAACATCTCGTACTGCTTGAGCATTGGAGTAAAGGTGTCGACCTCGTGAAAGGCGTTCTGGTGCAGATAGTCTTCGCGAATAGACCTTGCAGTTTCGAGGGCCAATCTGTCTCTCGGTGATAATGCCTCAGCGCCAACGAGTCGAACAATCTCGAGCAGCTCAGATTCCTCTTCCAATAAGACCATTGCCTCTGCGGCTAACTGCTCCATTTCCAGGCCTTTGTCTTTATCTTCGAAACATTCCTTTAGAAATTGTTTATAGAAGGAATATGAGGTCAGCCAATCGATAGCAGGGAAGTGGCGCTGGTAGGCGAGCTCGCCTTTTAGCGACCAGAAGACCTTGACGACGTGCAGAGTTGCCTGAACGACGGAGTCTGATAAATCTCCGCCTGGCGGGCTGACTGCGCCGATGATTGATAAAGTTCCCTCTCGGTCGGGAGAGCCGGTACATTCGACCCGGCCTGCCCGTTCGTAAAAAGAGGCGATTCGGGCTGCGAGATAAGCGGGGTAGCCCTCTTCAGCAGGCATTTCCTCGAGACGAGTTGAAATTTCCCTCATTGCCTCTGCCCATCGGCTGGTGCTGTCGGCCATCAGGGCAACGGAGTAGCCCATATCGCGGAAGTACTCGGCGATGGTTATGCCGGTATAGACCGAGGCCTCTCTTGCGGCGACGGGCATATTGGAGGTGTTGGCAATCAAAACGGAACGCTTCATCAAGGGCTCGCCGCTGCGAGGGTCTTTTAATTCGGGAAATTCCATTAAGACGTCGGTCATTTCGTTTCCTCGTTCGCCGCATCCGACGTAAACAACGATATCGGCGTCGACCCACTTGGCTAACTGGTGCTGCACGACGGTTTTTCCCGAGCCGAATGGGCCTGGTACACAGGCGGTGCCGCCTTTGGTTGTCGGGAAGAAGGTGTCGATGACTCGCTGGCCTGTTACGAGAACTTTGTTCGGGGCAAGGCGTCTTTTTATCTGCCGGGCATTGCGGACAGGACAGACCTGCATCAACTTTAGCACAGTTTCGGTGCCGTTATCAGAGACACAAACGCCAATAGTATCGTCGACTGTATAATCTGCTTCTGATATATTTTTGATAGCGCCCTGGATGCCGAAGGGGACCATAATTTTGTGAATGAACTGGTTTGTTTCCTGGACCTCTCCGATGATGTCACCGTGGGTGACCTTTGCTCCATCGTAGACGGTCGGTATGAAGTGCCCTTTCTTTTCCCTGTTGA